>DAOUBN010000297.1:0-3591 GCA_034432815.1 Anaerolineae bacterium
TCCCCCTGACGGGGGGAGGTGGGGGGTGTCCCCCCACGAAAACAAAATTGGGGGCGAGGTGGCATCTCCTGAAACCCGCCTCCGGGTGGGATCCTGAAGCCAGGCGTGGCCGCAGGGAACGGGGGTGGGGAAAAGAAGCGCTCGGGAGGACACCCCCAGGCCCCGGCATGGGGGCGAAGCCTTTCTCCACCCCCTGATTTGCTTTCTCCGGTTTTCAGAGTCCGAGCTCTTTCATCCTCTCGGGCGTGAGGGAGCCATCCTCTGACCACCCCCGCACTTTATAGTAATCCTCCAGGAGCCTTTCCATATCCGGGACCATGCCCTGAGCGCCGCCATCGGGAAGGGGGCGGAGGAACAGGGAGGGGAGGCGATCGTCCTGGCGAGTAATCCCCATCTTCACGTTGAAAGCCCGCTTGAGATCAAAGATGTCCCGCCCTATCCTCAGCAGGTCATCAACGCTTATTTCCCAGCCGGTGGCTTCCCTGAGCATCTTAGCAATCCTTTCAGGGCCGGGGCTGCAGAACTGGCACATTATCATGGAGTTGTAGAGGGCGCGCCAGTCCTGAATCCTGGCCACCATCCAGGCTTTTCCCTCTATCCCGAAGCGGTCGCCCGGGATTATGCCGATCTCGGGGATGGCAGCGCCGGAATCCACGCCGTAGGGATCGCCCTGCATGTGGCAGGCGCCTCTGGGGGAGGTGGCATAGGCCAGAGCGCTCCCGAAGAAAGCCCTGGGCTCGTGCATGGGGACTTCCAGCCCTTTCACGTGGGCCGCTTCCTCCGGCAACCCGAAGCGCTCCCCCATCGCTCTCGTCCCTTCCGCCAGGATGGCTCCGAATCCCTCTCTGCGCGCCATAAGCTCTATTAGCCTTATGGCGCCGTCCGGATCGCCCCAGCGCAGGGGGAAGCCTACCTCTCTCTCGCTAAGGACCCCCTTCTCAAAGAGGTGATGGGCGAAGGCGATGGTGACTCCGGTAGAGATGGTGTCAAGGCCCAGGGCGTTGCAAAGGTAATTAGCGTAAGACACAGCGGCCAGGTTGTCTATCATGAGGAGGGTCCCCAGGGAGCAGAGGGTTTCATACTCGGGGCCCTCCACCACGGGAAGGCTGTAAGGCCCTTCTTTCACCTCAATGACCCGACCGCAGGCGATGGAGCATCCGTAGCAGGCACTGGTTTTGACCAGGATGGTTTCGGCCATGGTGGCCCCGCTGAGGTTCCTGGCCCCTTCAAAGTAGCCTCTGGTGAAATACTTTACCGGGACATCGCCGAGCTCGTGGCCCAGGTCCATCCAGAAGGCCGTTCCCCCGGTGTGGAAGAGCTGGGCGGTGAAATCTTCCCGGACCCAATCCCTCGCTTCCCTTGCAACTTCATTGAAGGCGGACTCGTCGTGGAGAGGGACGGAACCTGAGCCTCTCACTGCGATGGCTTTGAGGTTCTTGGAGCCCATGACTGCCCCCGGCCCGCCTCTTGCGGCAGCTCTGGCATTATCGTTGATGATGGCGGCCAATTTCACCAGGTTCTCCCCTGCCGGCCCGATGCACGCTATTTTGGCCCTTGGCTCTTTCAGTTCTTCCCTGATTGCCTCCTGGACCCTGTAAGTATCAAGGCCCCAGAGGTGAGAAGCGGGCCTTATTTCCACATCGCCATCATGGATCCAGAGGTATACGGGCTCAGGGGAGCGACCACGGATCAGGATGCCGTCAAAGCCGGCGAAGCGCATTTCCGGCCCGAAGAAGCCCCCGGCGTTGCTCTCCCCCCATATCCCGGTGAGAGGGGAGAGAAAGCAGGCCGTGTAACGCCCGCAGGATGGAGCCCTTGTGCCCACGAGGGGGCCTGTGGTGAAGAAGAGGGCATTTTCAGGGCCCAGGGGATCCGTGGAGGGGGAGAGGAGTTCGTAAAGGTAACGGCAGGCGAGCCCCCCTCCGCCAAGGAAACGGTAAGCATACTCCTCCCTGAGCGGTTCCACTTCCCACTGGCCACGGGTGAGGTCCACCACAAGGATTTTGCCAAGGTATCCTCCAGCCATTTTTATCCTCCAGCTTGAAGTTTAACCGTTGCAGGAGGCGCCTACGTTGCCGCAATCGGTTCGGAGAGCCTTCCTATAGCCCCCGGAGCATTTCCATGAAAGCCTGGATTCGGGTAACAGCAGGGCCAGTGGCTCCGGGCTGTTCCACTTCCACCATAAGGAGAGGAATGCCTCCGTCCCTGAAGACCGATTGCATAAGAGGGAATTCCCACCCCCAGGGGTCGCAGAATTTCTGGCGCACCAGTATTGCCCCCCGGGCTCTGGACCTGCGGGCTTTCTCCAGAAAGTTTTGGGAGTAAGCGCCAGGGCGGAGGAACTTGCAGGGGCAGAGGGGTCTCTCCAGCAATCGCCTGGCTATGGCTTCCATGGGCGGGAGGGATTCATCGGCCAGGGTCTGGAAGTAGCGGGTGCCGTTGCAGAAATCGTCGTCAATTATTTTGCCCCCGCTTTCTTCAATGAATTCCACCAGGGTCAGATCGTCAATGGTTGAACCGGCCAGCACGACCCGGAGCCTCTCGGAAGGCCCCTCTTCCTCCAGGTCCAGGGATTCAAGGAAGCTTATAGCTTCTTCCAGGGGCAGGGTGAGGGCTCTGTTCACGGCCTGGAAGAACTGGACAGCCGGGATTTTCTCCCGTTTTGAAGCCAGCTTCTGGAGGAGAAAGCGTTTCCTGTTGGCGAGTTTAACGGCTTCCCTCAGGTTTTTCTCCCCTATGGGCCTCCCGGTGAAATCTTCCAGGCGCTTTTTCACTCGCTCCAGTTCGGCGATGATGTAGAGGAAGGCTTTCTCCGAGCTCAAAACTGTGGGGCAGTTGAAAGTTTCCACGAAGGTTCCGGGGCAGGCTTGAGGCCAGATATCGGCGAGGCCCTGCATGGTATCGCAGGTGTGGGAGAATATGATCCCTGCCGTGGAACCCAGTTCTCCCCTGAGGGCCCGATGGAGGCACGCTCTGGCAAGGTAGCAGGTGTAGCTCTGGAGGTGAGCCTGAGCCAGGGATGCATCGGAGGTGCCCGGGACTATGCGGACGGGGCTGAACCCGGCTGCTATGATCAATTCCTCCGGGATGTAGGAGCAGAAGTAACCCATGACTCTGGAGCTCGCCTTTTCTTCGGGGGTTTCAATGTGGGAACCCATGGTTTTACCTCCCCTTGGCTTGATGTGAGGGCAAGGCCCCAGCGGCTTCCCGTTGCTTGCCACCGCTTCTCCGGTGCGGGCCTGGGGCCCGAGGAAGATCAAGAGCTCCGCACGCGCTTTCACCATGGTTGGCTCCACTGCATTTTACTTCAAGATTAGGGGGGAAGGCAAGGCTGGAGAAAAAGAGGCGCAGGGGGACACAGCCCCCTGACGGGGAAAAGAGGGATACCCCCACTTATTTTTCCCCACCCTCGTGGGTTCAGGGTTTGCCGGGGTTTTGGGTCCCACTCGTGGGCGGGTCGCAGGAGCTGCCTTCTCGCCCCTTTTTGGTTTATCTGGGGGGACACCCCCCCCAGAACCCCCCGGGAGGGGGCTTTGCCCCCTCCACCCCCGGTTTTTCCCCCACCCTCGCAGGCTCAGGGTTTGCCGGGGT
>DAOUBN010000298.1:0-4902 GCA_034432815.1 Anaerolineae bacterium
AAGAAAGGGCGGGGGGACACCCCCCAAACCCCCCGGGAGGGGGCTTTGCCCCTCCGCCCCCGTGAAAGAGAAAAACAGGGGGTGTAGGGGGACTCCGTCCCCCTGACGGGGGGAAGTGGGGGGTGTCCCCCCACAAAAACAAAGATTGGGGGCGAGCTGACATCCCCTGAAACCCGGCCACGAGTGGGAGCCTAAAGCCAGGCAAGCCGCAGGAAACGGGGGCGGGAAAAAGAGAAGAGAGGGCGGGGGAACACCCCCCGAGCCCCCGGGATGGGGCATTGCCCCCTGGACCCCTCTATTTTGGGGAACACCCCCCGCAGCCCCCAGCATGGGGGCAAAATCCCCTGCACCCCCTTTTGGGGGAGACATCCATAGCAAGGGACGAGAGCCCCTGCTCCGGGCCGGCTACAGCCAGTTAAGGTCCACTTCAACCGATTGCTCTTCCAGAAAACCCTTCAGTTCCCCCGGACCGGGAAGGCGCTCCCCAGCCCCCATCCGGGTGCATGTCAGGGCACCCAGGATGTTGGCCAGAAAGGCGCTTTCCCCAATCCCCCTGCCGCGAAGTTCCCCCAGGATGAATCCAGCATTGAAAGCATCGCCTGCTCCAGTCGTGTCCACGGCCATGACCTGAAAGGCCTGGATGGCTTTCAAGCTATCCCCATCGCTTACGAGGCAGCCTTTCTCCCCCATCTTGACCGCCACTTTCTTTGCGCCGCGGTTGAGGGCATATCTTATGGCCTTTTCAGGGTCCTCCTCGCCGGTGAGGGCGCGAGCTTCTTCCAGGCTCAGGAAGAGAACCCGGAGCATGGGAAGGGCTTTCTCAATTTCACCGCGGGCCTGAAAGGCCGCACAGATGCCTACGTCCAGGCTCGCGCTTATGCCCAGTTCGGAGGCTTCTTCCAAGATCCGGAAAGCGGTGGAGCGCTGAGGCTCCTTGAGGAAGGAGTAGCCGGAGATGTGGACCCACTTCAGTCCTTTGAGACTTTTGAGGGAAACAGGCATCAGGTTAACGTTCGCCCCCCTCTGGCCGAATATGGTCCGATCCCCATCGGGGGTGACGGCGATGAACATTATGCCGGTGGCCAGTTCGGGGTCCCTCTGGATCAGACTGGTGTCAACATCGGTCTTTTCCAGGAGCGCAAGGGCGTAATCCCCGAAAGGGTCCATGCCAATTCGCCCCAGTAGGCAGGTTTTGACCCCGAAGCGGGCCAGGACAACGGCCGTGTTGGTGGCCGAGCCTCCCAGGTGGATTTCCGCCCGGTCTGTGACCCCCTCGCCGCCCTTGGGAGGGTAAAAGGATATGGGGGCAATTATGTCCAGGTTCACATCGCCCACTGCCAGGACAGAGCCTTCGCCCATCATGGTTCAGGAGGCCAGGATCTTCTCCACAAGGGCTATTTCCTCTTCCAGCGAACTCACCCTCCCGTCAAGCCTCGCATCCCTGAGGGCCGTGAGGATCCGGCGGTATATTGGTCCAGGCGGTATCTTCATGACCTCCTGCAGGTAATGGCCATCTATCTCCGGGCGGACAAAACGGAGGTTGCGCTGATAAAGGTCAAGGCGCTGGCGGACAAGCCAGGAATCGGTGAGGATGCGGGCCAGGAAGCGTGCCCGGTCGGAATAAGGGGAAAGGAGCCTGTAAATGGTGCTGGGGGCGAGTTCCTCAGCCGCAAGCTCTTTGAGGATGTCCTTGAAGGCCTGAAGTTCCCGCATGAGAGATGAGTCGTCCTGAGGGGGATGGAGGCGCCTTATCAGAGCTTCCACCTCTTCTGGCTTCATCCTGTAGGTGAGGAGGGCCAGATATAAGGCACCCACAGGCTCGTAATGAGCCCGCTGGCTCGGGGAAGGTGAGGAAAGGTCGTAGCCAATCTCCTGGGCGATGGGCATTTCCCCCCGGAGGGCCCGGAACTTCTCGGTTATCCAGCCGTCCCCTTCAAGGGATGGGTGGATTTTCTTGAGGACCTTTATCTCTTCAAGGCGCCGGATGGCCCTTTCAGGCTCGCTTTCCTGGAGGATGAGGCGGAGCTCGTGGTAGATCCTCTCGCCGCTGACCCTGTCCAGAAGGTCAAGGGCGCTTTCCACCAGTTCAAGGGTCCGGCTCTCTATCCGGAAGCCCAGGCGCTGTTCAAGCCTTACGGCCCTGAGGATTCGGGTTGGATCCTCCACGAAGCTTAGGTTGTGCAGAACCCTTATCAGCCCCCTTTCCAGGTCCTTGAGCCCCCCGTAGAAATCGTAGAGCTCACCAAAGCGGTCCGGGTCCAGGGAGATGGCCAGGGTGTTTATGGTGAAGTCGCGCCGGTATAGATCCTGCTTTATGGAGCTCATTTCCACTTCGGGGAGCGCGGTGGGGTGCTCGTAGAATTCAATGCGGGCGGAGGTGAAATCCAGGTGCTCGGGGTATCCCATGGCGAGCTTCTGGGGGTCTTCAATTATCAATTTGGCCGTTCCGAAGCGGGTGTGGCTCCTCACCCTTCCCCCGAAATCTTTAGCCAGAGCCCTGGCCAGGGCTATCGCATCGCCCTCAACCACCAGGTCCAGGTCAAGGGTGGGCATCCCCAGGAGGAGATCCCGGACGAATCCTCCCACTATGTAGAGGGAGAATCCCAGGTCTCTGGCCTTTTCTCCAGCCTTCCTGAGGATGTCCAGGAGGGGCTGGGGGAGGGCCTTTTCCAGCTTGCGGGATATCTCCGAAGCCGGCCTCGTGGCCAGCCCCCCGCTCCACAGTTTTATGAGGTCGGTTCTGGTTACAATGCCTATAACTTTCCCTCCCGAGACCACGGGGACCTGGCCTATGCCGTGCTCCAGCATGACTTTCTGGACTTTCTCCACCGGGTCGTCGGGGGAAACGCTGACATCCCCCTTGTGCATGTAAAGCTTTATCGGGTTCTGGCCGAGGCCGTGGTGGAGGGCCTTGTCAATCTCCCGGCGGGTGAGGATGCCCACCACTTTCCCATCTTCCACCACCGGGAAGCCCTCGTGGCCGTATTTCCTCATAGCTTCGGCGGCTTCATCCACGGTGGTATCCGGGGAAAGGGAGTGGACTCCGTAGGACATTATGCGGGCTACAGTTATTCCGGGCTTTATGGAGGAGCGGATGGCTTCCAGGAGCTTCTCGCGGACTTCGGGCAGGGACGATCCCTGGATGAAAGCGGCGGCGGCCCTGGAGTGGCCTCCCCCTCCCAGTTTGGAAGCGATAAGACCCACATCCACGCTGTCCACCGAACTTCGGGCCACCATCTGGATCCTGTCGCCCATGTCCACCAGGATGAACAGGGCATCAGGCTCCAGGACGTCCCTCAGGAGGTGGGCAAGGGTGGAAATTTCCTCAACGTAGCCCTGGAAGGAGGCGGTGGAGATGATCACCGAATGGCCGTGGAACTCGTAGGGATAGGAACCGCTCAAGAGCCTGCTGTAGAGCTCCCTCTGGGCTTCCGAGAGGGGGTAGCGGAGGAAGCGGTTCAGGGCTGAGAGGTCGGCGCCCCTCTCAAGGAGCCAGGCGGCGCACCGAACGTCCCTCGGGGTTGTGCTGGCGTAGGAGAGGAAGCCGGTATCCTCGTATATTCCCAGGAGGTAAAGGGTAGCCTCAACGGGGGTCACAGGCGCCCTGCTCTCCATGAGTTTTTCCACCAAGATAGTGGTGGTGGCCCCTGTGTCGCCGCCCATGTAGCTCATCCTCTCGTCCAGTTCCCGGGAGAGGGGATGGTGGTCAATGAAGAGGATGGGGGTTTGAGGTCCCATGCCCCTCAGGGAAACAAAGCTCTGGGTGTCAACGACTATTGCCCTGGTGATAGGCGAGCGGGGCAAGTCCTTTGGGGAAAGGAAGGGGAATTCATCCCCGTAAAGGGATAAGAACTCCCTCACGTTGCGGTTCAGGCGGTGAGGGAGGACAGGGATGGCGGGTGGGTAAGCTTTGGCTGCCGCTAAAAGGGAAGCCAGCGCATCGAAATCGGCGTTCTCGTGCGTGAGGATTATTTCCATCCATTCCTATCTCCGGTGCTGCGACGCGCACTTGCTGCAGAGCGTGGTGTAAGGCAAAAGTTCAAGCCTGCCCTCTTCTATGGGTTTGCCGCAGACCTCGCAGACCCCATAAGAGCCTTTAGCGAGCTTATCCAGCGCCCTCTTTATATCCTTCACCTTCTGGGCTGCCCTGTCCCTGAGGGCGAGGTTGAGCTCCCACTGGATTATATGGGGGTCCCCTATGCCGAGGCCGTAGTCCCCTTTTACTTCCAGCCTCTTTTCCAGCTCTTCCAGTTCCCTGGTGGCTTCCTCCAGCTCTTTTTCCAGGAGCTGGCGAAGCTTTTCAACATCAACCGGCATAATATGGAAAACCTCCACTTAATTCAGGCAGGCGGTCCTGAAATTCTTCGGGGGCTTACTCTTCCCGCTTCATCTGCCGCAGCATGCGGCGACGGGCTTTACGGATAGCCTTGCGGAGCTTTATTCGCTTCATCTCGCTTTTGGAAATATACCACCTCTTCTTCCGGACGATGCTGAGGATGCCTTCCTCTGCTACTTCCTTCCGGAACCTTTTGAGGAGACTCTCCTGCGATTCTCCCGGCCTGAGGACGACAGACATTCTGAATGAACACCCCCTTTCTTAAGGTTTGGGCATTGCCGCAAATATTATACCCCGAAGGGGTTGAGTTGTCAATCTGGAAATTCCTCCATCCCGGCGGGCTGCGGGGGGTGTCTCCCCTTTTCTCTTTTTCCCGCCCCCGTTCCCTGCGGCTTGCCTGACTTCAGCCTCCCACTCGTGGCCGGGTTTCAGGAGGTGCCAGCTCGCCCCCAATCTTTGTTTTCGTGGGGGGACACCCCCCACTTCTCCCCGTCAGGGGGACTCCGCCCCCCTGCACCCCTGTTTTTCCTCTTTCACGGGGGTGGAGGGGGCGAAGCCCCCTCCCG
>DAOUBN010000299.1:0-3469 GCA_034432815.1 Anaerolineae bacterium
TTTCGGGGGCACATCCCCCGAACCCCCTGGGAGGGGGCATGGCCCCCTCCACCCCCATTTTTTCAATTGGGGGGTGCAGGGGGGCAAAGCCCCCATGCCAGGTGGTATGGGGGATGTGCCCCCGCCCATTCCAACCCGGGGGTGGAGGGGGCGGAGCCCCATCCCGGGGGGCCTGGGGGGTGTCCTCCCAGGAGGGGGCTTTAAATCCGCCCGCAAGCTGAGGTGGAAAAGCGAAACCACCACACATCCCTTCTGTAAGTTTTGCGCTGGCCATGCCGATATGTTAAAATTGGATTGAAGCACTTTGATTTGAGGAGGAGAAACCCCATGATGCCCCTCAATTTCGTCCTGGTAGGAGTGGGAGGACAGGGGACCATCCTGGCAAGCGATGTCCTCACGGAGGTAGGCCTGAGAGCAGGCTACGACGCCAAGAAGGCAGAAGTCCACGGCATGGCCCAGAGAGGCGGAAGCGTTATAACCCACATCCGCTGGGCTGAGAAGGTTTATTCTCCCCTCATCGGCAAAGGGGAAGCCCACTTCCTCCTGGCCCTTGAAAAACTGGAAGCCCTCCGCTACATTGAATTCCTGCGGATCGGCGGCATCGCCCTCGTGAACGACCAGGCTATACCCCCGGTGGCTGTGAACATCGGGGTTGCCTCATATCCCGACGACGAGAGGATAAAAAGCGCCCTGGCTCAGGTGGCAGGAAAAGTCCTTTTCATCCCGGCCCTGCGCAAGGCCGAGGAACTCGGAAACGCCAGGGCTGCAAACATTGTCCTTCTGGGAGCCCTATCCGCCATGCTGGAAGTGCCGGAGGAAGTCTGGGAAAAGGCTATAGAAAGGCACGTGCCTGAGCGTCACCTTGAGCTAAACCTGAGGGCTTTCCAGGAGGGCCGGAAACTGGTGTGAAGGAGGAACCGTGAAAGCGGTTGTTATGGCCGGAGGAGCAGGTTCAAGGCTGCGCCCCCTCACCATGGGGCGCCCCAAGCCCATGGTCCCCCTGGTCAACAAGCCCGTCATGGCCCACATCCTTGACCTCCTCAAGCGCCACAATCTGACCCGCATTGCCGCTACCCTCCAGTATATGGCGAAGGATATCCAGGACTACTTCGGCGATGGGAGCGCCTTTGAAGTTGAGCTTCTTTATTTCATAGAAGATGAGCCTCTGGGGACAGCGGGAAGCGTCAGGAATGCCGAACCTTTCCTGGACGAGCCCTTCGTGGTGATAAGCGGCGATGCCCTGACGGATATAGACCTGAGCGCACTCATCAACTTCCACCGGGAGAAAGGAGCCCTGGTCACCATAGCCCTCTACCGCGTTCCCAACCCCCTTGAATATGGCGTCGTCATAACCGACGGCGAGGGGCGCATAACCCAGTTCCTGGAAAAGCCCGGCTGGGCCGAAGTCATATCCGACTGGGTGAACACCGGAATTTACGTTCTGGAGCCTGAGGTCCTGGATTACATACCGGCAGGCCAGCCCTTTGATTTCAGCAAGGACCTCTTCCCGATGCTCCTCAAGAAGAAGGCCCCCTTGTTCGGCTACATGGCTTCCGGATACTGGTGCGATATCGGGAACATCCAGGAGTATGTCAGGGCTTCCTTTGACTTCCTGGAGGGCAAAGTCAACCTGCCCGAGCCCGGAAAGAGGATAGGGCCAGGGGTCTGGGCTGGAGAGGGTGTGGAGATCGCCCCCGACGCCAGGATTTATGGCCCCGTTTACCTCGGGCACGAGGTTAAGGTGAAGGGCGGGGTTGTAATCCAGGGTCCCGCCGTCATCAGGGATTATACCGTGGTGGACAACAGGGCTTTTGTGGAACGGAGCATCATCTGGCGCAACTGCTACATAGGAGAAGGCGCGGAGATAAGGGGGGCAGTCATCGGCAAACAATGCACGATCAAGTCCAACGTGGCCATCTTTGAAGGGGCGGTCCTGGGCGATAACTGCCTGGTGGAGAGGGAAGCCGTCATCCATCCCAGGGTTAGGCTCTGGCCAGGAAAAGAGGTGGAGGCAGGTGCTACAGTTAAAAGCACCGTGATATGGGGAGGGCACGTGAGGCGCACCCTTTTCGGGCGCTATGGCATAACGGGCGTGGTGAACGTGGACCTCACCCCGGAGTTCGCCTCCAAGCTTGGGGCGGCCTATGGCGCAACCCTCCCCAAAGGCTCCACCGTGACCATAAACCGCGATCCCCACCGGAGCCCCAGGATGATAAAGAGGGCCATAATTTCCGGCCTGCCCTCCGCCGGGATCAACGTCCTTGACCTCCGGACGGTCCCCATCCCCGTGGCCAGGTATTACACCCGGATAACCCATGCCGCGGGCGGGATCCACGTCCGCCTCTCCCCTTACGATCAGCGGGTTGTGGACATAAAGTTCTTTGACCACCGCGGCCTTGACCTTTCCAGGTCCGAAGCGCGCAATGTGGAGCGCACCTTCTTCCAGGAGGACTTCCGCCGGGCTTACCTCAACGAAATCGGCGTGATTGAATACGCCCCCGATGCCGTGGAGCGCTACAGGGCAAACTTCCTGGCGGCCCTCAACGTTGACGCCATAAAATCCGTCACCTTCCGCATCGTGGTGGACTACGCCAACTCCCCCAACGCCCTGGTCTTTCCCGATATCCTCAATGAGCTCAAAGTCAACGCTGTAACCCTCAATGCCAGCCTGGATGAGAACAAGCTTGCCATCCTCAAGGAAGAGTTTGAGGCCTCGCTGGAGCAACTGCGCTCCATCTGCTCCGCGGTGAAAGCCGATCTTGGGGTAAGGTTTGAAGTGGGAGGCGAAAAGCTCTTCGTCGTGGACGAGAGGGGCCGGCTCATTCCCGACCCGGTGTTCGCGGCGGCCATGGTGGAACTGGCTTTCAGGGCCTGGGGGCCGGGGAAGGTTGCGGTGCCTGTGAACATGCCCCTGGTCTTTGAGAAAATAGCTTCCCGCTACGGCGGCGAAGTAGTCCGGACCAGAGTTGACCTCGGCCACCTGATGGAGACGGCGGAGAAGGAGAAAGTCAACATTGCCGCTGACGGCACGGGGAGCATAATCCTGCCCCGCTTCCATCCCGCTCCCGATGCCCTCTTCGCCCTGGCCACTCTGCTGGAATTCCTCGCCATCCAGAGGGTGAAGCTTTCGGAAGTGGTGGACTCAATACCCCCTTACTATCTGGAGCACCGGGAAGTCCCCTGTCCGTGGGAATCCAAGGGCCAGGTGATGCGCCTGCTGAACGAGCAATACAAGGACACCCCTCACGATAATATTGACGGCATCAGGATATGGCTTGGCGAAGGAACCTGGGTCCTGGTCCATCCTGACCCCGACAGGCCTTCCTTCCATGTTTACTGCGAAGCCAGCTCCCGCGCCGAGGCCGCCTCTCTGGCCGAGAGGTACGCCCGCATCATTGAGGGGTTCAGGGAGTAAAAAGGGGATGCAGGGGGATACAGTCCCCCTGACGGGGGAAGTGGGGGTGTCCCC
>DAOUBN010000300.1:0-6169 GCA_034432815.1 Anaerolineae bacterium
CCCTTTTTCTCCTTTTTCCCACCCCCGTTAACTGCGGCTAAGCCTTGCTTCAGGGTCCCACCCGAAGACGGGTTTCAGGAGGTGCCATCTCGCCCCCATTTTAGTTTTTGTGGGGGAACACCCCCCACTTCCCCCTGTCAGGGAGACCCCCCTGCACCCCCGGTTTTTTTATGGGGGTGGAGGGGGCAAAGCCCCCTCCCGGGGGGCTACGGGGGATGTCCCCCCAGAGAAACAAATCAAAGGGGCGAGAGGGCAACTCCTGCAACCCGGCCACGAGAGGGATCCTGAGCCCTGGCGAACCCTCAGCAAACGAGGGCGGGGAAAAGAAAAAGCAGGGTGTCCCTCACTCCCCCGTCAGGGGGACTCTGTCCCCCTGCACCCCCTGTTTTTCCACGAGAGGGCCCCTGAACCCTGGCGAACCCCGGGTAAACGAGGGTGGGGAAAAAGAAAGGGCAAAGAGGCCCTTCCCCTATTCGGAGGGGCTCCATCCCCCCTGCATCCCCGTTCGGAACATTGAAAAGCCTTACCGGGCCAGACGCCCCCTTGATTTTTCGCCGCTTTGGGATATAATTCCAATCCCGAACTTCAGAAAATCAGGGGGCAGGACTATGAGCGGGGAGAAAAAAGGCTCCGTCCTCGTGGTGGGTGGAGGCGTTGGAGGGATGAGGGCCGCCCTTGATGTGGCGGAGGTTGGCCTGGAAGTTTTCCTGGTGGAGTCAACCCCCTGGCTGGGCGGCATCGTAGCGCAGCTGGGGTTCATGTTCCCCACTCACGACTGTGTCCTGTGCCGCGGAACAGCAGAGCATGGCCCGGGGTGCACCCGCCCCACCATCTCTCCAGCCCTTATGGACTACAGCCGCCACCCCAACATTCACATTTTCGTCAATACCGATATCACCGGTGTTGAAGGCGAGGCCGGCAATTTCACCGTAACCCTCAGGGTCAACCCCAGATACGTCAACCCCGACCTCTGCATAAACTGCGACCGGTGCGCCAGGATATGCCCGGTGGAGAAGCCAAGCCGCTTCCAGATGGGGCTGGCCATGCGGAAGCTCGCCTACAAGAGTTCCCCCAGGGCCATCCCCGATGCTTACATGATTGAGAAGACTGAGTTCTGCGAGACATGCCGCCGCTGCGAGAAGGTCTGCCCCACCGGGGCTATAAACCTGGAAGAGGAGCCCCGGGAGGAAAGGATAAACGTCGGGGCCATAATCCTGGCCATGGGCTACCGCCTTTTCAACCCCCGCCGCTACGAGGAATACGGATACGGCCGCTACCCCAACGTCATAACCAGCATGGAATATGAAAGGCTCGCAAGCCGCTCCGGCCCCACCGAAGGAGTGGTGGTGCGCCCTTCCGACGGCACCATGCCCCGGAAGATTGCGTGGCTTCAGTGCATCGGCTCCAGAGATCAGGAGCACCCTTACTGCTCCTCCATCTGCTGCATGTATTCAACGAAAGAGGCAGTGCTGGCCAAGCAGCGGATCCCAGGCGTGGAGGCCAAAATCTTCATAATGGACGAAAGAGCCTTCAACAAGGAATACAACGCCTACTACCTCCGCTCCCGGGAAATATACAACGTTGACTACATCCGCTCCAGGGTATCGGCCATAACCGAGGACCCCCTAACCCACAACCTCATCCTGCGCTATGCCACCGACGACGGGAAGATAAATGAGGAAGAATTTGACATGGTGGTGCTTTCGGTGGGGGTGGAGCCGCCCCTCGGCACCAGACAGGTGGCCCAGATCCTGGGCATTGACCTCAATCAGTATGGCTTCTGCTGGACCGATAAGTTCGGCCCGCTGCAGACTTCCCGCCCGGGAATTTACGTCTGCGGTTCCTTCGCCTCCCCCAAAGAGATAGCTGAAACCCTCTACGAGGCCAGCGGAGCAGCCGCCGAAGCCATGCTCCTCCTCAGGGACAGGCTTGGCTCTGTGGACCTTGATGAAGAATTCCCGCCCGAAAGAGATGTTTCGGCGGAGGAGCCGAAGGTTGGGGTTTTCCTCTGCCGCTGCGGTGGGGAAATAAGCCAGGCTGTTGACCTGGAGGCTGTTTCCCGAAAGGCTGCGACCTGGCCCAGGGTCGCGCACGTGGAGGAGGTTGAGCTCGCTTGCTTTCCCGGAGGGCAGGAGCAGATCCGCAGGGCCATAACCGGGCACGGCCTGAACAGGGCGGTAGTGGCCGGCTGCAGCCAGCGCACCCACGAGCCCCTCTTCCAGAAAGTCCTCAGGCGCGCTTCCCTCAACCCCTACTACCTGGAACTGGTGAACATAAGGGAGCACATCGCCTGGTCTCACCTCCACGACAGGGAAGGGGCAACCCGCAAAGCGATGGAGGCAGTGAGGGTAGGAGTTGCCCGGGCTGCTCGCCTCCAGGCCATCCAGAAACACACAGTTAAGCCCGTGAAGAAGGCCCTGGTCCTGGGCGGAGGGCTGGCAGGCATGGTGGCAGCCCTGACCATAGCCGACGCTGGATTCCCCGTCTACCTGGTAGAGAAGAGCAACCGCCTCGGCGGTTACCTCCAGAAGATTCATTTTACGGCGGAGGGGAAGGACCTGCGGCGCCTCCTCTGGGATCTGACCAGCCGGGTGGAAAACCACCCCCTCGTCACCGTCTTCAAAGAGGCTGAACTGATACGCCACTATGGCCACGCGGGCGATTTCCATTCCGTAATCCGCACAAAATACAGAGACATAGAGCTTGACCACGGGGCCACCATCGTGGCCACAGGGGCCAGGATGTATTCGGGCCGGGAATACCTCAAGGGGGAGGACCCGAGGATCCTGGACCAGCTCGAGCTTGAGGACCTGATAGTCAATCACCCCGAAAGGGTCCAGAACCTGCGCTCGGTGGTGATCATCCAGTGCGTGCGGCCTGCCGGGCGCAAATACGATTACTGCAGCCGCATCTGCTGCACCAACACCATGGCTAACGCCATCCGCCTCAAGGAACTGAACCCCGAGTGCGAGGTCTACGTGCTCTACAAGGACATAATAACTTACGGCTTCCGTGAGGAATATTACACAAAGGCTCGGGAACTGGGCACCATCTTCATCCGCTACACCGATGAAGAAGCCCCCACGGTGAAAGTGCTCCACGGCGAGCTCCGGGTGGAAGTGAAAGACCAGAACTCGGGGGAATTCCTGGTCCTGAACCCTAACCTCATCTCTCTGACCCTGGGGATCCTCCCCGCTGAGGATAACGAAAAGCTGGCCCGGATCCTCGGCGTTCCCCTCTCGCCCGAAGGCTTCTTCCTGGAAGCCCACCTCAAGATGAGGCCCGTTGATTTCATCAACGAGGGCATTTTCCTGGCCGGGATGGCCCACTATCCCAAGTTCATTGAAGAATCCATAGCTCAGGCCAGGGCGGCTGCGGCAAGGGCTCTCACCTACCTTGCCAAGGAGGAAATCAGGACGGGCGGGGTCATTGCCAGGGTGGAACAATCCAAATGCGTCGGCTGCCTGACCTGTGTCCGGATCTGCCCCTTCCACATCCCGGTAATAGACCCCCAGGCCACCGGGAACGGGGGGATAAAAGGCGCGGCTTTCATAGACCCCGCCAAGTGCCAGGGTTGCGGGACCTGCACGGCCGAATGCCCGGCCAGGGCAATCCAGCTCATGCATTACACCGATGAGCAGGTCATGGCCCCCGAGGAGAGCGCCCTGGGGGCGTGGCTTGTGTGAGGAGGCTGCCATGAGCGAGGGAGTTCTGGGCCAGAGCGCCATCAGGCTTGATATAAAGACAAAGGTCCTGGGTTCAAGGCGCTACCCCCAGGATTTCAACATGCCCGGCCAGCTCTACGCCAAAGTGGTCTGGAGCCAGTATCCCCATGCCAGGGTAAAGAGAATTGACACCTCCGCCGCGGAAGCCATGCCGGGCGTGGTCAAAGTCATAACTTATAAAGACGTGCCCCTCAACGAATACGGCATCCACACCCTGGATCAGAGCGTCCTCGTCCCGGAGGGCGGCAAAGTCCGCTGGCTCGGGGACCGGATCGCCATAGTGGTGGCCGAAACGGAGGCTATAGCCGAAGAGGCCTGCAGGAAAGTCAGGGTTGAATATGAGCCCCTTCCAGTTGTTACCGACCCCCGCGAGGCCATGAAGCCTGGTTCGCCCCTGGTGCACGAGGAAAGGGGGACCAACATCCTGCACCACATAAAGATACGCCGCGGGGATGTGGAGAGAGCCTTTGAGGAAGCCGATGTCATCGTGGAAAGCTATTACATAACCCCCCACGTGGAGCACGTCTACCTCCAGCCAGAAGCGGGCATTGGCTACATTGATGAGGAAGGGCGCATCACGGTCATCGCTGCCGCTCAGTGGCCCCACGACGACCTCCATCAGATCTCCCACTTCCTCCAGATACCGATGGAGAAGCTCAGGGAGATAGTGCCGGCCGTTGGAGGGGCCTTCGGTGGAAGGGAAGATATGTATATCCAGCACCTCCTGGCCCTCTGCGCCTACGTGGTGCGCAGGCCCGTCAAGATGGTCTTCACCAGGGAAGAGACCATGATGCGCACGGGCAAGCGCCACCCCTTCTACATCCGCCACAAGTGGGCAGCCCGGAAGGACGGCAAGCTCCTGGCCGCCGAAGCGGAACTGATCTCCGACGCCGGCGCCTACGCCTCCACCAGCATCCCGGTCCTGAACAATGCCGCCAGCTTCGCCCTGGGCCCATACGTCTGGCCCAACGTCAAAGTGGATGCCTATACGGTCTACACGAACAACTCCGTGACCATGGCCATGCGGGGGTTCGGCTCCACGCAGGTGGCTTTCGCCTACGAGGTCCAGATGGACAAGCTGGCGGAAGCCCTGGGGATGGACCCGGTGGAACTGAGGATGAAGAACCTGGTGGAGGACGGCTCCCCTACCATTACCGGAGCTCCTTTCCCTCCCGGTGTGGGAATCAAAGAAACATTGCGCCAGGCAGCTCTGGCTGCCGGCTGGCGCGAGGAAAACGGCCGCTGGATAAAGCCCGAAATCCCCCAGCCCCGGGAGCCCCACAGGCGGCGCGGCATAGGGGTAGCCTGCGCCTTCAAAAATGTGGGTTACAGCTTCGGCTTTGACGACAAATGCACGGCCCGGGTCAGGCTTTCCCTGGACGAATCGGGTGAGATAACCAGGGCCCTGATAAAAGTCGGCGCTTCTGAGGTCGGCGAGGGAGTCCACACCGCGCTGGCCCAGATCGCCGCCCACACCCTGGGCATCCCCCTTCAAAAAGTCAGAGTGGCCCTGGTGGACACGGCCGAGGTGCCCAACGCCGGAAGCTCCTCCGCTTCCCGCCACGTCTACATATCCGGGAACGCAGTCAAAGCGGCGTGCGAGCTGGCCCTGAGGAAGAGGGAGGAAATCCTGAGAACGGAGACCGGCGAGACCACCATTGAAGTGGAATACACCTACCGGGGAAGGATTGAGCGGCCCACCACCCCTTACCACCCCGAGACAGGGGAATGCTTCCCCCACATAAGCTACGGCTGGGGCACCCAGATAGCCCTGGTGGAAGTGGATACGGAAACGGGACAGGTGGATGTCCTGAAGATCTGGGCCGCTCACGATGTGGGGAAAGCTGTCAACCCCGAAATGATAATAGGCCAGATCGGTGGCGGGGTTCACATGGGCCTGGGCTATGCCCTCATGGAGCACTTCATCCACGAGAAAGGATACCCCCGCACCCGTCGCCTGAGCGAATACTCCATCCCCACCGTCCTGGACATGCCGCCGGAAATCGTCCCGATAATCGTGGAAGTGCCCGATCCGGCCGGGCCTTACGGGGCCAAGGGGATTGGTGAGATGACCACTCTCCCAACCGCGCCTGCCATAATTAATGCCATCCACGATGCCGTGGGCGTATGGGTTGACGAACTCCCCGCCACCGAGGAAAAAGTCTACAAACTCCTGAAGAAATCCCGCTAACCCGGTGCGTGGGAGGGGCGAAGCCCCCTGGCAGGGGATCTGGGGGATGTGCCCCCAGGAAAAACAAATCAAGGGGCGAGTAGCCCCCTCTTGCAACCCGGCCACGAGGGGGCCCCTTAACCTCGGCAAACCCCGAGCCAACGAGGGTGGGGAAAAAATCAGAGGGGGCAAAGCCCCCATGCCGGGGGGCTTTGGGGGTGCCCCCTAAAAGGGGGGTGGAGGGGGCAAAGCCCCCTCCCGGGGGGTCCGGGGG
>DAOUBN010000301.1:0-5685 GCA_034432815.1 Anaerolineae bacterium
GGGTGTCCCCCCAGAAAAACAAAACAAGGGGCGAGTAGCTTTCTCCCGCAACCCGCCCACGAGCGGGACCCTGAACCCCGGCAAACCCTAAGCAAACGAGGGTGGGCAAAACCGGAGGGTGCAGGGGGCTTTGCCCCCTGCTTCCCACCTTTTCCAAATAGCTCAACAATTCACCCAGGAGTTCAGCAAATGAGGATTTCAGGTAGAAAAGCCATCGCTCTGCTGATTTTGGGCCTGAGCTTCCTCCTGTTGGCTTTCAGGCCCCAGCTGCCCGGAGCCTCCATAACTTATCCCCGGGACGGGGAAACGGTTCAGGGTCAGGTGGCCATCCGGGGGACGGCCAGCATCCCCGATTTCTGGAAATACGAACTCCACTACTCGCGCGAACCGGCGACGGGGAACAGCTGGGCACCCATCGGAGGAGTGGTGGAAACCCCGGTGACAGATGGCCTCCTGGGCGTGTGGGATACAACCAGAATCCCGGACGGCCTTTATGCCATAAGGCTCAGAGTTGCCAGGCGCGATGGAAATTATGTGGAAGTTTTCGTCCGGAACCTCACGGTGTCCAACCAGACCCCCCCTCTGACCCCAACCCCCACCCCTTTCACCCCTGAACCGTCCCCGACCCCGATACCTCCAACTCCCACCGTGGTCATTGAGCTTCCGCCGACCCCAACCCCCATCCCAACCCCGACTTTCCCTCCTGCGCCTGCGCCCACCCGGACCGAAAGCTATTCCTTCAGCCCTGGCAGGCTCTTCTCCTCTTTCTGCTATGGGATGGGGCTGGCAGGAGCTTTTTTCGCCTTCTTCGGCCTCCTCTTTCTATTGAGGACCATAATCCGGCTGATCCGGAGGTATTAGAGGCCGATGGCTCCCAAACTCATTGTGGGACTCGGGAACCCTGGCCCCCAGTATGCCGAAACGCGCCACAACGTGGGTTTTCAATTCGTGGATTACCTGGCCGGAAAGCATGGGTTGAGCTTTTCCACCTTCAGGTTCAATGCCCACCTCGCTTTCGGCAAGGTAAAAGGGCAGGAAGTGGTGCTGGCCAAACCCCTCACCTTCATGAACCTGAGCGGCCAGGCAGTCAAGCCCCTCCTCAAATCTCTGGGCACAAGTCCCGAAAACCTGCTGGTGGTCTACGATGACATGGACCTCCCCCTGGGGGCCATAAGGCTCAGGCCGAAGGGAGGGGCCGGAGGCCATCGCGGGATGCAATCCATCATTGATGCGCTGGGCCGCCAGGATTTCCCCCGGCTCCGCTTCGGGATCGGCCGCCCGGCAAGGGGCGACCC
Source organism: Anaerolineae bacterium (assembly GCA_034432815.1). Classification (GTDB taxonomy): domain Bacteria; phylum Chloroflexota; class Anaerolineae; order SpSt-600; family SpSt-600; genus SpSt-600. The sequence goes on from DAOUBN010000301.1 coordinate 1,296, forward strand.
CGTGGATTACGTCCTCGGCGAGTTTTCGGAGGAAGAAAAGGCAGTTATGGCCCTGGCTTTTGAAAGGGCTTTAGACCTGGTGGAGGGCTGGATTGAAGGGGGGATGGAAGAAGCCCTGCGGAGGTTCTCCCTCCTCAACGCCACCGGGAGCCACGAGAGGGGTTAGTCTTTGTAAAAAAGGAGGCTTGGGCGATGGAAAAGATGATGGTGATAGTGAACCCGATAGCGGCCAACGGCAGGGTGGGAAGGAAGTGGCCTTCGGTAAGGGAATTCCTGGAGAAGAAAGGCGTTCCTTTCTCCTTCGCCCTCACCCGGTATCCCGCCCATGCCATCTCCCTGGCGGCCGAAGCTGTGGAGAGAGGGTTCAGGACGGTAGTAGCCTTCGGCGGAGATGGCACCCTGAACGAAGTGGTTAACGGGGTCTTCCGCCACGGGATCACATCCGAAATAACCCTTGGGGCTATCCCCGGAGGCACAGGTTCCGACTTCACCCGCTCCCTATCATTGCCCCGGGACCCCATCAGAGCTTTTGAGAGGATCCTGGAAGGAAGAACTGTGCAGGTGGATCTGGGGGAGATAGAGTGCTTCAGGGAAGGGAAGCCGGAAAGGCGCTACTTCGTTAATGTGGCGGGGCTGGGCTTTGACGCCGTGGTCGCTGAAAGGACCAACCGGTCCCCCAAGGTCCTGGGCGGGACAATCCCCTACCTCTACAACCTGCTGATCACCCTTTTGACTTACAGGAGCCTCCCGTTTAAAATAACCCTTGATTCCCTCACCCTTGAACTGAAGGCCTACCTCGTGGTGGTGGCCAACGGGAAATATTTCGCCGGGGGCATGTTCATAGCGCCCGGGGCCTTGCTGGATGACGGCAAATTCTACGTGGCAATAGGAGAAGACATGAGCCGGCTTGAATTCCTCTCCCTTGTGCCGAAAGTCTACAGGGGCGCCCATGTCGGGCATCCCAAGGTCAAAATCTACGAAGCCCAGACCGTTGAGGTCAGCTCCGATGTCACCCTCTTCATAGAAGCCGAGGGAGAACTGGTGGGAGTGGCGCCGGCCAGGTTCCGGATCCACCCCAGGGCTGTGAATTTCCTCTGCTGAGGCGAGAATGCGTAAAGGCCTTTTCCTGGCTTTCAGCGCCCTCCTTTTTGTCCTGACTTCCTACCTTGCTCACCTTTGGCTCTCGCTGCTGGAAGGCTTTCCGGCCAGTTTCTCCCCGCTTCCTTCCGGGAAACTTCCCCCAGTGCAGGCCAGTCAGCCCCTCGCCGAACAGGTTTTCTTCATCTTCGCCGAGAGAGGGGCGCAGATACCCGAAGGAGGGGCCACTTTCCAGGTGACCTGGCCGGAAGCTCCGGGACCTTATACCCGCTACGTCCTGCTCCTGACTGGCGCACCCCTTGAAATTGCGGGGGTTTACTTCACCCCCGCCCCGATAAGGATCAACCATCTCCTGGAAGCGATGGCTGGGGCCGGCCTGCGGGTCGCCTTCTCCGGACCCGGCTGGTGGAAGGAACTCCTGGGACCTTCCGCCGCCAGCCTGTATGCGAGCTTCTTCGCCTCCTCTGACCGCTACCCGGCAATAATATCCGAAGGAGAGCGCTTCGCCGCCTTCTTCCAGCCCGATTTCCTCTTCATCCATTCCCTTAAGGAAGAAGTCCCGGTGGAGGAGGTGGCGCAGTCCCTGGGCTTCAATCCTTCCCGGGACATCCTGGCCGTCCTGACGCCTTCATCCTTTGTCTTGTGGGGTAAAGGGGTGATACCTGGCCAGTATGGGCCAATATCCATCCTGGACATAGCCCCAACCCTTGCCGCCCTGGCGGGCTCGCCTGTTCCAGCTTCCGCAAGGGGTGCCCCTCCCCTTCAGGCTTTCCTGCTCACCGATGAACTCAAAGCCATTAAGCTTGTCCAGGTCGCCTTGCAGCGCGTTTCCCTGGCCGATTCCTACCTCAGGGAGACGATCGGCACCGGGCTTGATGAAGGCCTTAAGAGCGATGCGGTCCTGGCTCAGAACTCGCTGGAGCTCGGCAACCCCTATGGGGCCACAGATCTCGCCAGGCTCACGGTCAAAGAAGCTGATGAATCCATGGAAAGAGCAAGGGCCAGAGCCATGGCTGCCGGAAGGTGGCGGAGGGCCCCCTTCTTCCTCCTGTGGGTCCTTTTGCCTCCTGCGCTTCTGGCCTCAGGGCGCAGGCGTTTCCTGCCTGCTTTAATTATAGCCGGACTCCTCTCCTTCACCGTGAACGCCTGGCTCTTCCGGAAGGAGTGGCCTTACCTCTCCTGGGAAGCCCTGGCTCATGCGGTCCCCTCCGCCGCAGCTTTCAGGCGAACCATCCTCTCCCTCTACCTGCCTGCCCTCCTTCCCCTCCTGTGGCTTCTCATTGATAAGGAGCGGGACCTTATAGAGGCAGGGGAAACGCTTGCAGGCTATGGGCTGTTGGCCCTCTACTTCACTTCCCTCCCCGTAGCCTTCTCTTACCTGATGATCGGGGCAGTCCCTGCCCGCTTCTTCCCTCCCCTCGGCCTTTACGCGGCCGGGTTCCTGGGCCTCTGGCAGCTACTCTTGAGCGGCCTTGCGGCCCTGCCCCTGCCTTTTCTGGGTATGGGGATCTTTGCCCCCCTTAAATTAACCGGGAGGATTAATCTATGAGCATTGCTGGAAGATACCGCTGGTTTGTCGTGGCCGTTTTCTTCGCCTTCATCCTCCTCCACCAGGCCGACAAGCTCCTCATCGGTCCCCTGACCACGCCCATCATGGAGACTTTCAGGATCAACGAAGCCCAGATGGGCGCCGTCTTCACAGGCGCTCTCATCGTGGGAGCGATCTTCTACCCCCTGTGGGGTTACCTTTACGACCGATTTGCGAGGTCAAAGCTGCTGGCCCTGGCTTCTTTCATCTGGGGATCAACCACATGGCTCAGCGCCATTGCCCCCACCTACCCCGCCTTCCTGGCCACAAGGGCCTCCACCGGGATTGACGACTCAAGCTACCCCGGGCTTTATAGCCTGGTGGCCGACTACTTCGGCCCTCACGCCAGGGGGAAGATCTACGGCCTGCTGGAAATCGCCATGCCCACGGGCTACCTTCTTGGGATGATCCTGGCCCTTTCCCTCAGGGACATCCTGGGATGGAGAGGGGTGTTTTACATAACCGGCTCCATAGGCATCCTCCTGGCGATCATCATCTTCTTCGGGGTTAAGGAGGTCCCCCGCGGGAAGAGCGAGCCGGAGCTGGCCGAACTGGAGCAGATAAAAGTTTACCGGTTTGAGTGGAAGGTAGCCAGGGGGCTTTTCCGCAAGCCCACTCTCCTGTTCCTCTTCACCCAGGGCTTCTTCGGCGTCTTTCCGTGGAACGTCATAACCTACTGGTTCTTCCGCTACCTTGAAACCGAAAGGCATTACACCTCCGGCGAAGTCATGGTGACCATGGTGCTGGCGGTTCTGGTTCTGGCCTCGGGCTACTTCGTGGGCGGGGCGCTGGGCGATTTCTTCTTCCGGCGCTCTGCCCGTGGCAGGCTTTTCGTCTCCATCTTCGGGGTAATAATGGGAGCGATCCTGCTCCTTGTGACCATGAATATCCCTCTGGAAGCGAAAGGCCTCTTCTTAGTGATGCTCTGCGTCACTGCCCTCTTCATCCCCTTTGCCGCTCCCAACGTGGTTTCCACTGTCTACGATGTAACCCTGCCTGAGGTCCGAAGCACGGCTCTCGCCATCCAGTATTTCATTGAATCAGCGGGGGCTGCCCTTTCTCCCCTCATGGCAGGCCTGATAGCCGTCAGGGCCAGCCTCAAGACGGCGATACTGTTGATATGCGTTTTGGCCTGGCTCCTCTGTGCTTTCTTCTTCCTGTTTGCGGCCTGGTTTGCGCCGCGTGACATAAGAGTTCTCAGGGAGCAGCTTCGCCTCAGGGCCGAAGAGATGAAGAAGGCTGCGGGCCTTCAGGCTCCCTAAAGGGAAGGGCCCCCATTCCCGGGGTGTTCCTCTGCCTTTTTTACTCTTTCTCCCACCCCCGTTCCCTGTGGCCACGCCTGGCTTCAGGCTCCCACTCGGGGCTAAGTTGCAGGAGGGGCCACTTCGCCCCCAGTTTTGTTTCCGTGGGGGGACACCCCCCACTTCCCCCCGTCAGGGGGACTCCGTCCCCCTGCACCCCCTTCTTCCCCACCCCCGTTCCCTGCGGCCACGCCTGGTTTCAGGGCCCCACTCGTGGGCAGGCTTCAGGAGTTGCCAGCTCGCCCCCAATTTTTGTTTTCGTGGGGGGGACACCCCCCCACTTCCCCCCGTCAGGGGGACTCCGTCCCCCTGAACCCCCTTCTTCCCCACCCCCGTTCCCTGCGGCCACGCCTGGTTTCAGGGCCCCACTCGTGGGCAGGCTTCAGGAGTTGCCAGCTCGCCC
>DAOUBN010000302.1:0-13705 GCA_034432815.1 Anaerolineae bacterium
TTTTTTAAAAACACCCGGGGGCGGGGACGAAAACCTGGTCCTGGCCCGTCATCCTTCCCCTCGGTTTTTTTACGCTCCCACCAGGCTCCTGGCGCTGTAGAGGCTCACTTCCCGGCCTTCCTCCAGGGCCTTCAGGAACTCCAGCATCAGGCGGTCGCCGCTCTTGCCGAACCTGGCAGGGTTGTAGGGCTCAAGGCCCAGTGCAGCCCGCTTCTTGTCAATGTGATCGAGGGCCCGGCGGACGATCTCCTCAGGATCCTCCACAAACTCAAACTTGCCGCCCACCGTCTTCTCCCAGCCCTCGCTCATTATGCGCTGAACTTCCTCGCTGGCCTTGATGGGCGAGCCAACGCCGAACATCACATAGACGCCTGAGGCGGCAAAGTAGGTTCCGATGGCCAGAGCCTTCTCGCTCATCCACTCAGGGGCGATTCCCACTGCCGGCAGGTCGGCGATGTCCTCGCCCAGGCCGCCCTCGGTAGCCATCTGGCTGGCCACGGTGAGGATGCGGGTGTTGTCCACGCAGGAGCCCATATGGAGGACTGGAGGCATGCCAGTGGCCTCGCAGATCTCCCGCAGGCCAGGCCCTACTTCCTCCATCATCTCCGGGAGCATCAGCCCATACTTGGCGGAGGCAATAGCCCCGCAACCAGTTTGAACCACCAGCACGTCGTTCTTGATGAGCTCCCTCACAATGTATTCATGGGCGGAGTCCTGGTCGGTGCGGGGGTTGTTGCAGCCCACTACGCCGGCCACACCCCGGATGCGCCCCTGGATAATGGCGTCGTTGAGGGGCCGGAAGGAGCCGCGGAAGTAACCTCCCAGGGCGTAGGTTATATACTCGTGGGAGAATCCGGCCACGACTTCGGAGACATGCTTGGGGATGCGGACTTTGCCCCGGTTGGGGAAGTTGTCAATGGCCATCCTGACCAGTTGCTTAGCGATCTCCAGCGCCCGGCTCTCGTCAAATTCTACGTGGATGGCACCCTTGATCCTAACCTTGGGTGAAGTGGTAACAAACTTGGTGTGGAACTGGTCAGCCAGCGGGGCGAGGGCCTGCATTATGCACTGGACATCCACCGCCATAAGGTCAACGGCTCCGGTGAGGAGAGCCAGCTCCTGGCTCAGGAAGTTGCCGACCGTGGGGATCCCCTGGCGCATCAAGGTCTCGTTGGCGGTGCAGCAGATCCCGGCCAGGTTTATGCCCTTGGCCCCTTTGGACCGGGCATATTCAATGAGTTCGGGGTCGTTGACCGCAACCACCATCATCTCGGAGAAGAGGGGCTCGTGGCCGTGGACCACAATGTTGACCTCATCTTCCTTGAGGGCACCCAGGTTGGCCCTGGTCTTGAGGGGAGCTGGGGAGCCGAAGAGGATGTCGGTAATGTCGGTTGAGAACATGGAGCCACCCCATCCGTCGGCCAGGGCGCAGCGCATAGCCCCGAGGAGCAGGTGTTCGGCGTCCTGGTCGTTGCCAATGTGGGTGCGGTGCAGGAGATCCACCACCTCCCGGTCAATTCCCCTGGGAGCTATGCCCAGCTTGCGCCATATTTCCTGGCGGCGAAGGGGGGCTCGCTTGAGGTAGGTGAGTTCGCCCTTCTGCTGGCCGAATTCGGCCAGAATTTTAAGAGCAACATCGCGGGCGATCTCCTTTTCGTCCCGGTCCCTGTAGGGCACGCCAAGGATCTCGGCCACTTCCAGGAGCTTCTGGAGGTCCCGCACCCGGTAATCAGGCGCTTTGCCTTCGGCGGCAGCCAGTAGAGTAAGGGCCATATCGCGCCCGTGGTCACCATGGGAAGCTGCGCCGGCGGCAATCATCCGTGCCAGGTTACGGGCCACCACAGTGTCAAGGGTAGCGCCGCACACTCCGCGGGTGGTCTTACCCACCAGCCGGCAGGGGCCCATGAAGCAGTGCTTGCAGCAGGCTCCATCCCGCCCTATGGGACAGGGCTTGATCTCTTCCGCCCTGGAGAATACGGTTTCGTAGCCTTCCTCCTCGGCAATCCTGAGCATTTCCTGGGCAGCCGGATCTATGCTCTTGTATCCGTTCCCTCCCATAGCCTGTTCCTCCCGAAAAATTTTGAATGGATATGACTAATACTTCCTGAAATCTCCCGCCATCTCAATGTCGCGCCGGTCAGTCCAGGTTATGCGCTTTATAACCCTGAACCAGGGGGAGCTATCGTCAATGTGGCGCGGAGGGCGAGGGACTTCGGGCTCCTTCCCCGGCTCGTAGCCAGCTTCCTTCAGCTTTGATTCCAGAAGGGCAGGGGTCACTTTAGAATCATCGTAGGAAACGATGACTTTCCTGAGCATGGAGCTGGCGTAAACGTCCTTAACCCCTTCCAGGCTGAGGAGCACTTCCCTGACCTTCTTCACGTGATGGTCGGCATACATTGAGGGCAGGTCAATCACTACCCTTTCCATATCTACCTCCTCCGGTCAAATTATACCATTTCAATCGGTTTTGTGCAAGGCCCAATTTCATGGGCAGGGGGGCGGGCCAAGCCGCCCCCCTGCTTCCATTTTAGAACAGGCCTTTTATCTTCCCGGTCTCCAGGTCAATGTCCACGTCCATGAAGGCCGGGCGGCTGGGGAGACCGGGCATGGTGCGCATCTCGCCGCAGAGCGGGTAGAGGAATCCGGCCCCCACCGAGGCCCTCACGTCGCGGATGGGGAGGCGGAACCCCTTGGGGCGGCCCTTCCAGTTGGGGTCGTGGCTCAGGGAGAGGTGGGTCTTGGCCATGCAGATGGGGAATTTGTCGTAGCCGAGCTTGGTGTAGAGGGCGATCTTGGCCTCGGCCTCGGGGCTGTAATCCACTCCGTCGGCTCCGTAGACCTTGGTGGCAATGATCTCAATCTTGTCCTTGATGGGGATGTCCAGGGGGTAGAGGAAACGGAACTGGGAAGGCTTCTTGCACGCCTCAATTACGGCCTCGGCGAGCTCAACTCCTCCTTCCCCGCCCTTGGCCCAGACCTCGGAGATGCAGGCGGCCTCCGCGCCGAACTCCAGGGCCGCCTTCTTGACGAGCTCCAGTTCGGCCTTGGTGTCGGTGGGGAAGCGGTTTATGGCCACGACGGCGGGGACTCCGAAGAGCTTCACGATGTCAAGGACGGCCTCCAGGTTGCAGAGCCCCTTCTCCAGAAGCTCCAGGTTCTCCTGGGTGTAAGCCGGGTCAAGGGGCCTTCCGGGCACAACCCTGGGGCCGCCGCCGTGCATTTTCAAAGCCCTGACGCTGGCCACCACCACCACGCAGTTAGGGATGAGGCCTGAGACGCGGCACTTTATGTTGAAGAACTTCTCCATCCCGCAGTCGGCACCGAAGCCGGACTCGGTGACCACGTAGCCGTCCTCCCCCACCAGCTTCAGGGCGATCATGTCGGCTATGACCGAGGAGTTGCCGTGGGCGATGTTAGCGAAGGGCCCAGTGTGGACGAAGGCGGGGCTGCCCTGGAGAGTCTGCATCAGGTTGGGCATGAGGGCATCCTTGAGGATGACGGCCATGGCTCCGGCAACTCCCAGGTCCTCGGCGGTTATGGGGTTCCCCTTCTTATCGGTGCCGATGACGATCCGGCCCAGGCGCTCCCGGAGGTCTTTCAGGCTTGTGGAGAGGGCCAGGATGGCCATTACCTCGGAAGCGACGGTTATGTCAAAGCCCGTCTGCCTGGGTCGGCCGTCCTCTTCCGTGCCCAGCCCGATTATTATCTTGCGGAGGGCACGGTCGTTCACGTCCACCACCCGGGGCCAGGTTATGGAGTAGGGGTCAATGTTCAGGCGCCTCAGGCCCATTTTGGCCAGTTGCTCGTCGGAGAGGCGGTCTTCGTGCATTATGCGGGCGTCTATGGCGGCCGCCAGGAGGTTGTGGGCTGCCCCTACGGCGTGGATGTCGCCGGTGAGGTGAAGGTTGAAGTCTTCCATCGGGACAACCTGGGAATAACCGCCGCCCGCGGCCCCTCCTTTGATGCTGAAGGTGGGGCCCATGGAAGGCTGGCGGATGCAGGTGAAGACCTTCTTGCCCAGATAGTAAAGGGCCTGGCTCAGCCCTATGGTGGTTACAGTTTTTCCTTCGCCCAGGGGCGTGGGGGTTATGGCCGTAACGTCAATGTATTTTCCGTTGGGCCTGTCCTTGAGGCGCTCAAGCACATCCAGGTGGACCTTGGCCTTGTATTTGCCGTAGAGCTCCAGGTCGTCGGGGGTGAGGCCTACTTCTTCGGCCACTTCTACGATAGGGCGAAGTTTTGCGGACTGGGAGATTACGATATCGGGGGGAACAGGTTCAACGCGCTGGACCAAAAGTTCCCTGGCCATGTTTACCTCCTCCTTGAAGGGATTTTAAAGGCGAAAGGCTCTTGACAGGATGAGCCTGTCTTTTCCGCCACCGGCTCTTGAAGTTCATCCATCCCCCTCACATAAACCCAGACCGCTTCCTTCACAGCTTCCCGGTAAAATCGGCTCTTCCGGTTTGCCATTTCATCCCATTCTTCGGGGGTGTAGACCCACAGATCCACAGGGACAGGTAACGGACTCGTATCCCATTCCAGAGCTCTGCGCTCAAAGGGCAGGCCGCTCTTTTCCACGATGATCAGGAGGTCCAGGTCGCTCCCGACCCCCCAGTCTCCCCGGGCGTAGGAGCCGATGTATCCGATGCGCAGGACTTCTTTCCTCCTCGCCCCCTCTTCCATTGCCCAGGAGCGGACGGCCCGGTCAACCTCTTCCGCGTCAGGCCATTTTAGAACGGACGAACTCAAGGATCGCACGGGCATACCGGATAGCCTCCTCGCTCTGAAGAGGGCCATAATGTTCAAAAGGAGCTCCCTCAGGATGGCTGTTGGGATAACGGGTTGGGATGTAGAAAGTGTCCAGCACCCTGGCCTGCTCCACCAGTTCTTCGGGGATCGCAACCCCTTTGGGCAATTCGGCCAAGAGCCGGGCGATTGAATGCCCCCAGGCTTCCTGACCCATGCGTAGGTGCAGGGCCTTTACCGCTTTTTCGGCCGCCTGCTGGGCGGCAAAGCAGGCCCATTCGTGCTGTCCGGCGCGCCGGGCAGCCTCGGCATGCTCAAGGTCTCGCTCAGCCTGCCTGAACCAGTCAGGTGCGCGATTGGGCACTTTGCCTTCCCTGAGTTCACGGAGTCTTTATGCGCTCTTTCAACTCTGGATAAATCCTGCAAAAGTCAGCCGTGTTAAAAGTGAGCAGGATATCCACGTCCTCTTTAAGCGCAGCGTAGCCAATTAAGGCATCATATGCTGCACCGCCGGTCAGCTTCAGTTCGGCAAGCCTGGAGAGCACTGCTTCATAATCGGAAAGGCTTGGGACGAAGACATTCGCTATTGAACGGACATTTTCCTTAACAAGGCGCCAGGCTATTTCCGGGCTTATCCTTGGCCACACAGGCAACCTGGTTAGGACAGCATACAACTCCAGCAAGGTGTGAGCCGAAACCAGCATTTCATGCTCCCCAGCCTTAGCTTTATGCAGCCAGGCCAGCGCCTTTGAATGCAGAGGGTGGGCTTCTACCATTCCTGCCACAAGAACAGAGGTATCGTAAAGCACTTTCACTGCCTTTCCCCCATCAACTGGAGGAGCCTTGCCTTCCGGAGTTCTTTCTCCCAGCCTCTCAGGTCCTCCAGAGCAACAGACTTCACAACCAGAATGCCGTTTTTGTCTGTAAGAGGCACCGGTTCTTCAGGCTTGCTTTCCTCTAAATTTTGCCGGAGTTCCTGCAGCGAAGTCAATTTCCTCAATTCCTCCAGGGCTTCCAGCAGCCACTGATAATCCTCAATGTCCAGAAGCACACCCACCCTGTTGCCTTTCTCATCCACTACGTATCGCTCTTTTATCTCCCTGGCCTCCAGCATGTTTTATTAACCTCCAACCTGCCTCTTGGCCGCTTCCAGAACATTCTTCAGGAGCATCGCATTGGTCATGGGGCCGGTGCCCCCGGGGACAGGGGTTATGGCTCCGGCCACCTCTTTCACTGACTCAAAGTCAACATCGCCCACCATTTTACCATCAATGAAGTTAACTCCAAAATCCACCACCACAGCTCCGGGCCTGACCATATCGGCCGTGATGAGGCCAGCACGGCCGACGGCCACGCACAGGATCTCAGCTTCGCGGCATATGGCTCCCAGGTCAAGGGTGCGCGAGTGGCAGATTGTCACGGTGGCGTCTTCTCGCAGGAGAAGGAGCGCCATCGGTTTGCCCACGATGTTGGACCTTCCCACCACAACGGCCCTTTTCCCGCTTATCTTTATGCCATAACGCTTGAGGAGCTCAAGCCCGCCAAGGGGGGTGGCGGGGACAAAGTAATCCAGAACTCCCGGGGGACGTCCCACCGGAGCCACCTGGGCAAGCCTCCCCGCGTTCACCGGGTGGACGCCGTCCACATCCTTGGCGGGATCGAGGCTCTCCTTGACGAGGGCCTCATCCCACCCTCTGGGGAAGGGCTCCTGAAGGATTATGCCGTGGACGCCGGGATCGGCGCTCAGTTCCTTGACCAGCTTCACCATCTCTTCCTGGGAGGCGGTTTCCGGGAGGACGTGGAGCCTGAATCCCAGGCCATTGCTCTCAAAAGTCTTCTTTATGGCATTGGCGTAGCTCACCGAAGCCGGGTCTTCCCCGGCCCTTACCACGGCAATGGTGGGGGTTATGCCGTATTTCTCCCTGAAGGAAGCCGCTTCTGCGGCCACCTCGGCCTGAATTTCCTTAGCTATGGCACGGCCATCAAGGATCTGAGCGGGCATCTGGCACCTCCCTAAAGTTTGCTCTTCACAAGTTCGTAGATTTCTTCCCGCAGTTGCAATTTGCCTTCCAGCAGCCTGTCAAGCCGGGCCTGCGCCTCTTTCCTGAAGGCTTCGTCCTTGAGCCAGCCCAGGTTTATAAGGACATTGAGGGCGGCGCTGCGCAGTCCTGCCTCCGCCATAACCACCGCCACCCCTGCGTCGCTCACAGCGTTGACGTTTCCTTTCTCCGCCACGGGGCGGCACAGGTCCATAACCCTGACGCACACTTCCGCCACCCGCAGGGGCACCTCGGTGGCCTGCTTGAGGGCCTCTTCCAGAGCTTTTTCGCGGATCGCCTTCTGCTCCTCCGTCTCCCTGGGCATTTTCATGGCTTCCGAAACCCTGGTGTAGGCAGCCACGTCCTCTTCCAGCAAAGCGAGGAGTTCCCGGCGCAGTGCTTCCGATTGCTCCAGGATGGCTTTTATCTCCTCCTCAACGTCGGCATACTTTTTCTTGCCAATGGTGAGGTTGCACACCATGCTCACCAGGGCCGCCCCCATCGCTCCCGCCAGAGCGGCCACGCTTCCGCCGCCGGGAGCGGGAGCCGAGCTTGCGAGTTCGTCCATGAACCCGGTTATGGTCTTTTCAGCCAGCATGGCTCCCTCCGGTCTCGCTGGAATATATGAGCAGGCCCTCCAGAGCTGCAGCCCTGAAGCCAGGCCCTACCCTGCTGAATTCCTCTTCCGTGTAAACGTGGGGTTCAAGGCGAGGGATGTTCAGGGTTTCCACCACCAGGGAAAAGGCATCCTCCCTCTTCGGCCCCTCGTATATGACTAAAAGGTCCACATCGCTGGCGGCGGTGTAATTGCCCCGCGCCCATGAGCCGAAGAGTATGACTTTCTTGAGGGGGAGGAGCAGGCTAAGCTCCGCGACTTTCTCCTCCAACTTCTGCACCAGCTCCTCCCTGCTCCATTCGGGATAGAAAACCTTTACAGAAGCCGACGATCTGACCGGCATATTCCACCAGCCGCCTGGCCTGACCTTCCGTAAAGGCTCCCTTCGGAGCCCCGGCAGGCAGAGCATTGGGATAACGGCTCGGGATGTAAACCTGGTCAAGCTCCATTGCCTTTTCTACCAGGTTCTTGGGCACGTCAAGAAGCTTGCTGAGCTCCCGCAGGAGCTCCGCCACAGAATGGCCCCATGCGATGGCCCCCTGCTTCTGGAAAAGGGCTTTCACAGCCCTTTCGGCCGCCTGCTGAGCCGAAAAGCAGGCCCAATCGTAAAAGCCCTGCTCCAGGTCCCACTCTGCCTGCTCAATCCAGTCCTTGCTGCGCTCCATCACACTGCCACCACTTTGAGGACCGGGCTCACGTCAATGAAGTGCTTCTGGAATCCGAGCTCCGTAGGCTTCAGGCCGAAAGCCAGGCCCAGAAGCTGGGTTATGTAAATGACAGGCATCCGGTAATCCAGGCCCAAGAGATCCTGGCGGGTGTCCAGGTTTATCTGGCAGAGGGGGCAGGCCACCACGATGGCGTCGGCTCCCACATTGTGAGCATCCTCAATGATGCGACGGATCATCCCCAGGACGGCCTCAGTCTTGCTCAGGGTGACGGAGCCGCCGCAGCAATAGGTCTTGTAGGACCAGTCCAGGCTCCGCGCTCCTGTGACTTCCACCAGCCTGTCCATTATCACCGGGTATTCGTAGTGAGGCGCCTGCACGATCTTGGGCGGCCTCGTGATCAGGCAGCCGTAGTAACTGACAACCTTGAGGCCTTCCAGGGGGCGGGTCACTTTCTGGGCGATCCTGTCCAGCCCGACGTCTTCAAGGGCCTCAAGCAGGTGCAGGATCTGGATGCCTCCCCTGTATTCGTAGCCTGTCTGCTCCCTGACGGCCCTGGCCAGCTCCTCGTTGCGCTGGACATCGTAAGCGGCGGCCTTGAAGCGGGAGTAGCAGGCGGAGCAGGGCATCATCACTCTGGTCAGGCCGGCCTTCTCAAAGAGGGCCATATTTTGCATGGGCAGGGCCGCGGCGAGGACATGGTCGGTGGAGTGGGCAGGGGAGGTGCCGCAGCAAACCCATCCTTCGGGCTCGTAGAGGGGGACGCCGAGGTGCTGGAACACAGCCCTGACGGAGATATCGTATTCGGCTGAGGTGGAATGGAGGGAGCAGCCAGGGTAATAGCCCAGGGCTCCTTCAGGAGCTTTCCCTTCCGGCTTGCCCGGACGGGCAGGCAGGAGCCTCAGCTTGCCCTTGAGGAGCATCTTAATCCCCATCGGGACATCCCTCTGGAGGACGCCTTTGAAGTCCAGGCTCCTGCTCAGGAGCATCCGGAGATACATCTCCGCCATCATCCCGAGTTCATACATCCGGCCGAAGAGGCGGATGTTGTTGACGCCCGCCCTGGTGAAGGCGTAGACCTCCGGCAGCGGCGAGGGTATGCCTCGCTTCTGAGCCTCAACCTTGACCACATCCATTATGCGGGCGATGTCCAGGTCCTGAGGGCAGCGGGTGCTGCAGGTGTAGCAGGTGGCACAGAGCCAGGCGGTTCTGGAGCGCAGGACGACATCGTCGCGACCCAGCTGGAGGTAACGCATGAGCTGGTGAGGTGTGAGGTCAAATTTATCGGCAAGGGGGCAGCCATTGGTGCACTTCTTGCACTGATAACAGAGGTAGACGTTTGAGCCGAGCTCTTCTCTGATTATCCGGGCCAGTTCTCCCATTGTTTGCCTCCTTCCGGAAGAGAATTGCTTATTTAAGCAAGCGTATGAACCCCACCTGTTCAAAGTGGCGGTCGGTGGTTAAGGCTTCTTTTATGCCTCGTTCCTCCATCACTACGAAACTAACTGCATCCACCAGCGACCAGTCTTTATCTGCCCTGGATTTCAACAAAGCCCAGCCGGCGGAGTCCAACCTCTCATCAATGTGAACAACTTTCACGTAGGGGGCTTGTTTTATAGCTTCAATATACTCAAGCATTTTCGCCCGGGGCAATTTTACAGGGCTTGTCAGCAAGGCTGCCAATTCCAGAAGCACGTAGTTCGTTGTAACAAACATTGTTCCTGCTCTTTTCCGTTCACGGAATAAAAGGGCGGCCTCCTGGTGAAAGGGCCCCGTTTTCACAAATAGAGAGGCCCACCCCGCTGTGTCTACGAAAATTTCCTTCACCCCTGCAGTTCCTCCAGCAATGAACGGGCAATGTATAGGTCGTGATGCTCAGCTATGTCGGTCAAAGGCGAGTCAATGGAACCTATCAATCTGTCCAGCGGATCTTCTTCCTCAACCTGAACAAGCCGCTCAATTATTAACTGGTCCAGACGCATTCCCCTTGTGCGAGCTTCTTCTTCCAGTTTTTCGTAAACCCGGTCAGGAAGCTCCAGGGTTAGGGTTTTGGGCATAATCGCCTCCGCAACAGTTATACTTCCGGCCTGGGGAGCAGCCCTGCCATCTCCACGATCTGAGGCACGGCCTCTTCCCACTCTATGGCCATTATGTGCACGCCCGCGACTCCGGGGATCTCCTTCACCTGCTGGATTATCTCCACGCAGATCTTTATCCCTTCCTCCTTCTGCTGTTCCTTCGGGGTCTTGCGCATCCTCTCCACGATTTCTTCCGGGACGTCCATCCCCGGCACTTTCGTGGCCATGTATTTGGCCGCGCCATAGCTTTTTATGGGACCGACCCCGGCCAGGATGTAGACCTGCTCGTCCAGGCCCAGATCCCTCACCCTGTGCATGAACTGAGCGAACTTCGGGACATTGTATATAAGCTGGGTCTGGATGAAGCGAGCCCCGGCCTTTACCTTCTTGGCCAGGCGGTAAGGGCGGAAGTCAAAGGGGTCGGCGAAGGGGTTCTCTGCCGCCCCCAGGAAAAAGCGGACGGGCCCACCCTCAATTTCTTCACCGTTGGCGAAAACCCCTTCCTCCCCCATCCTGTGGACGATCTGGAGAAGTTGAATAGAGTCCAGGTCAAAGACCCCTTTGGCCTCAGGATGGTTCCCGAAGCTCTGGTGGTCGCCTGTGAGGGCCAGGAGGTTGCGGATGCCCAGGGCATAGGCCCCGAGAAGGTCGCTCTGGATGGCTATGCGGTTTCGGTCGCGGCAGGTCATCTGCATGGTGGGCTCTATGCCGAGCTCCAGGAGGATTTTGGCCACGGCCATGGAGCACATCCTAACCACGGCCGTCTGGTTGTCGGTGATGTTGACGGCATCCACCACCCCTTTGAGGTGCTGGGCCTTGCGCTCAATCACCGAGCGGTCGGCCCCTTTGGGCGGCCCCAGTTCACCGGTAACGGCGAAGTAGCCTTTGGTCAGGATCTTCTCCAGGCGGCTGACAGGAGCTTTTTCCGTCATTTCAGCAACTCCTCCCCAAAAGCTGTAAGGATATAGTCCACAAAGCGTTCAAAATCTTTCAGATTCTCCTGAAGCACTCGGTAAATCCTTTCGGATTCCACGGCCATATATAAGTGCACAAGACGATTGCGCAGTCCAACCATTTGGATAGCAGTGTCCAGAAAATCCTTTGGAATTACGCCTCTCTCCCACAGCACACGGAAAGCATCCGCGTAATCCCTGGGATTACGCCATCCTTCAGAAGCTATGATGTGGTTAGCCATATCAATGCAGATCTGAATGGAAACCTGCAGCAAGTATTTGGCGCTCTCCAGTTTGGTAAAATCCCTTAAAAACTCTTCCCGGGGGACCTGGGATAGTTTTCTAAGCTTGCTCAAATTCTCTTCCAAGCAATTTATCAGGTCCCTTACCACCTCTGGTTTTACCAAGCCCCTTTTCCTCCATCAGTTTCCTTATGAAAGCTTTCTGGATCTCTAAATACACGGGCCTGTAATCAAAATACCTGCTCCACGCGTAAGTTTCAAACCTCACCCGATGTTCCTCGTCCCGGCAGTAAATTCGCTCACCCTCGCATGTCACAGCACCCAGCAGGATGGCAGGTGCCCGATTTACAATCCGGACTTCCGCGTTGTCTATGCCGGCGATTTCGGAAATTCTCTGCTCCAGTCTCAACTCCAGAGCAAGCTGCTCCCTCTGGCTCATCTGGGCAAGGGCTTCTTCGTTCAGCACCACTGCCACATCCACGTCCGAAAAGGGGTGCCTCCTGCCAGAGGCAACTGAACCGTAAACATAAGCCACATCCACCGGGAAGGGCCCGAAAATCTCTTCCGCCTTCTCCCGGAGCCTGGCAATTATCGCCCGGGCCTCCATGTCTGGCCGGTTCATACTTCCAGCGTCTCCAGCCTCTCTTCTTCCCTGATGATCTTCCTCGGGCCGCCGCCCCCGGCTGGTCGCCAGTCTTTGGGCCCCCTTATCTCCATCAGAGAATCAAGTCTGCCCAGGGCCTTGAGCTTTTCGTAAATGAGGTGCCAGGCGCAGTCAATATCGGGGTTGACCTCGCATTTGCCGTTCTGGGAGCCGCCACAAGGCCCGTTGAGAAGGTTCTTGGAGCAGCGGGCGATGGGGCATATCCCGCCGGTGAGGGCCAGGACGCAATCCCCACAGCCGGCGCATCGCTCCACGAAGACCCCGGCCTCTATGGGCATCCCCATCATTACAGTGTTGAGGGCTGGAAGGATGATTTTATCGGGGTAGCGTTCGGCCATGGCCTGGACCCCAACCCCGCAGGCCATGGAGAGCACTGCATCCACTCCCCTCACCATCTCGGCAATAGGGTCAATGAATTCCCACTCGCACTGGCGCTGGACAGTGTATTCCACCGTTTCCAGGGGCTTTCCCTCAAGCTGGCGGGCCATTCTGAGTTCCGCAGCCAGGATGCCCACCTGCTTCTCACCTCCCGAGAAATCCACCGTGACACATGTGCCGCAACCGAGGATGAGGATGCGATTGAAGGGGGCTACCATCGCTTTGATTTCCTCAAAGGGCTTGCGGTTGGCGATTATCATTTTCTGGCCTCCTTCCGCAGCGGATTGGGGCCGAGGCTCTTTATCCTCTCCGTCATTTCGGCCGCCACTTCGGCGAACCGGGCTCCCTCGGCCGAGGACATATAATACATCTCAAGGCGCTCCCCGTCAAGGCCGATTTCTTCCAGAAGCTTCCTGGCGAACTGGACCCTTTTTGTGGCTTTGATGTTGCCATCCTTGAAGTGGCAGTCCCCTATCCTGCATCCGGCCACTATGACCCCGTCGGCCCCTTTTTCAAAGGCGGTGAGGATGTGGTGGACGTCAATTCTGCCGGTGCAGGGGATTTTCACGATGCGGATGGAAGCGGGATACTGGAGGCGCATCACCCCTGCCAGGTCGGCGGCGCCGTAGGCGCAATAGTGGCAGGCGAAAGTCACGATTACCGGCTCAAAGTCCTGCATGGCTTACACCCCTTTGAAAGCATCTTTTTCAGGGGGCCTGGGGAAAGGCCGGGGGGCGCCCCCGTAGCCCTCCTGCACCCCCGATTTTTCCCCACCCTCGTCAGCTGAGGGTTCGCCCACGTTCAGGGTCCCCCTCGCGGCCAGGTTGCAGGAGAAGGCCGCTCGCCCCTTGATTTGTGTTCCTGGGGGGATACCCCCCAGACCCCCCGGGATGAGGCGAGGCTCCCTCCACCCCCCAGGAATTTGTTTTCACGGGGGCACATCCCTCAGCCCCCCGGTGGGCCACAGTCCCTCCATTACGGTTAGGCCAGTGCCGCAAAGAGGGCCTCCACTTTCGCCTCTATCTGATCATCCCGATAGTGCATGAGCTGGATGGCCTTGGCCGGGCACTCGGCGACGCATATGCCGCAGCCATGGCACTGGGCCGGCTCGATGTAAGCCGCGCCCTTTATCCCCCCAACCCCCGTGAGGGTCGGCTCAATCCGCGGGACATTGTAAGGGCAGACCCGAACGCAGGTTAAACAGGCCGTGCATTTTTCGGGGCTGACGACCGCCACAACCCCGCCCACCTTGAGGGTGTCCTGGGTCAGGATGGTGGCGGCGCGGGCGGCGGGAGGCCCGGGCCGCGCCATCGGCTCCGCCCGA
>DAOUBN010000303.1:0-2968 GCA_034432815.1 Anaerolineae bacterium
GGGTGGAGGGGGCTTTGCACCCTCCCGGGGGGTCTGGGGGGTGTCCCCCCAGAGAAACCAATTAAAGGGGCGAGAAGGCAACTCCTGCAACCCGGCCGCGAGGGGGACCCTTAACCCCGGCAAACCCTGAGCTAACGAGGGTGGGGAAAAATTGGGGGGCGCAGGGGAGCGAAGTCCCCATGCCGGGGGGCTGGGGGTGTGCCTCTAGAAAAGTAAAATAGGGGGTGGAGGGGGCTTTGCCCCCTCCCGGGGAGTCTGGGGGGTGTCCCCCCAGAGAAACCAATTAAAGGGGCGAGAAGGCAGCTCCTGAAACCCGGCCGCGAGTGGGATCCTTAACCCCGGCAAACCCCGAGCTAACGAGGGTGGGGAAAACTTGGGGTGCAGGGGGGCGAAGCCCCCATGCCAGAGGGTCTGAGGGTGTGCCCCCGGAAAAACCAATCAGAGGGGGTGGAGGGGGCACAGCCCCCTCCCGGGGGCGGCAAAATCCTCTCTTACCGGAACCCCTTTCAATCCCCTGGCGTCATGAAATCAGAAGGGTTTAACCCCGAAAAGGAGGCACAGGATGAAAACTCTGGCAAGATGCCTGCTTTCAGGAATTATCCTCCTGGGGATGGCAGCAGGGTGTGCCCGTCCCCCCGTGAAGGTTGCAGAAGCCCAGACCCTGAAATCCGACAAGCCCCGCATCGCTTCCCCGGAGGTGGCCTCTGAAGAACTCCAGGAGCTGGTCAACGGCAACACCGCCTTCGCCCTTGACCTCTACCAGGCCCTGCGGGAGGGTTCGGGCGGCAACCTCTTCTTCTCCCCTTACAGCATCTCCATAGCTCTGGCGATGACCTACGCCGGCGCCAGGGGGGAAACGGAAAAGGAAATGGCCCAGGTTCTCCACTTCACCCTGCCCCAGAGTCGCCTTCACCCAGCTTTCAACAGCCTTGACCTGACCCTCAAGAGCCGGGCTCAGCCTGAGCAGGAAGGGGGTAAGGGCTTCCAGTTGAACATAGCCAGTGCCATCTGGGGACAGCAGGGGCATAAGTTCCTCCAGGAATTCCTGGACACCCTGGCCCAGAACTATGGCGCGGGCCTCATGCTCCTGGACTTCGCCCACGACCCCGAGGCCGCCCGCAAAACCATCAACGACTGGGTCAGCGAGCAGACGGAAGGCCGGATCCAGGAGCTCCTCCCCCGGGGGGTGATTGACTTCCTGACCCGCCTGGTCCTCACCAATGCCATCTATTTCAAGGCGGCCTGGGCTGAACCCTTCAAGAAAGAACTGACCTCGGACGGGACCTTCCACCTGCTTGACGGCAGCGGAGTTACCGTCCCGATGATGCACCAGACGACCGACCTGGGCTACGCTGAGGGCGAAGGGTATCAGGCGGTGGAAATCCCTTATGAAGGCAGGAAGCTGGCCATGGTCATCCTCCTGCCGGCCGAAGGGCGGTTTGAGGCCTTTGAAAGGAGCCTGAACGCCGAACGCCTCCAGAGTATCCTCCGGGGAATGACCTACCGCGAGGTTGAACTGACGCTCCCCCGTTTCCAGGTGGAATCGGGATTCAGGCTGGCGGAGACTCTCAAGGCCATGGGGATGCGGACCGCCTTCAACCCCGAAGAGGCTGATTTTTCTGGGATGGATGGCACCCGCAACCTCTACATAGGGGATGTCCTGCACAAAGCCTTCGTCTCGGTGGACGAGGAGGGCACGGAAGCCGCCGCCGCAACAGCGGTTGTCATCAAAGAGACGGCGATGCCCAGGCCTCCGGTCAAAGTAACCGTTGATCGCCCCTTCATCTTCCTCATCCGTGACCTTCCGACCGGCACCGTCCTCTTCCTCGGGCGGGTGCTCAACCCGGCCCCTTGAGCCACGCCGCAAGGGCGCACCCCTTTTATATCCGGTCGTGGAGGCGAGCAGGAAGCCTTATCCGGGAGCTTTGCTCTCTTCCCTTTCCTCCCGCTTCCAGGTGAGGGTGACTTTGTAGTTTGCTTCGGCTCCGGCGGCCGCCAGGATAGCCCCCACCTCGGAATTCAACTTCAGGCCGAATTCCACCTTCACCTCGTCAGGCGGGTCGTGGAGGGCACGCAGTTTGCGGATGACGGTCTCGGCCAGTGGCTTCACTTTCTCCAGCGCGGCTTCAAAGGTCTGCCGGGCCCTCTCTGGCACGCCCTCCCCTCTTGCACTGGCCTCGCGCATCCCTGGCCTTTCCGGTTCTTCCACTTCCACCAGTTTTCGCATCGTCGCCTCCTTTCCCCGCTTTAAATCCTGGCCGGCTCCGGGTTTGCCCTGATCCATTGGCCCACTCATGGGCGGGCTGAAATCAGGGCAAGGCTCCCGGGAGGAGGCGAGCCTCTTTCACTCCCTGGGTGGCGAAGTGTCAAACTGCTTTATCCAGTGCTCGCCGGTGAGCCGTCGCCATTCTCCGGTCAGGAAGTTGAAAGCATAGAGCGCCCCATACAACCTTATCCCCACGGTGTCGGGGGTATGATGGTGGCCTCCTATTAAAACCACATGCTGGCTGTCGGCCGCCCACTCATACAGGCGGGGGCCGCTATGAAGGAATTCGCCTGGCAAATCAACCTTAAAGGTCAGCAACCGGTGATCGGCAAGGTTGAAGAACTGGACGAAAACCTCGGAAAGCCTCCTCACAAGGAAGGCCAGCCACCGGCCATCAGGCGAGAGGGTAAGGGCTTCCACATCGGAGAACCAGCCGGAAACCATGGAAGCCAGGCGCTCGCCCGGTTGCCCCGAAAGGGGAAAATACAGGAGTTGCGTTTCCTGTTCCAGATTGGGGTCATCGGAGCAGGTGTCCTGCGTTACCAGGTATATACCCCTGCCATCGGGGGCCCAGACGGGATTTGAATTGTGGACATGATAAGCCGGCAATTCGCAGTCTCCGGAAAGCGTGCACACGCAGGCCGTGCCTCTGGCATAGCGCCCATTGCGAAAGGATAGAAAGGCAATACGGGCACCCGAAGG
>DAOUBN010000304.1:0-7144 GCA_034432815.1 Anaerolineae bacterium
GAAGCCCCCATGCCGGGGGCCACGGGGGGCGCCCCCCCGCCCTTTTTCCTTTCTCCAAAGGGTTAAGGGGGTTGGGGGACACCCCCAATTCCCCCTGTCAGGGGGAGCCCGTCCCCCTGCACCCCCTGTTCTTCCCTCATGGGGGGTGGAGGGGGCTTTGCCCCCTCCCGGGGGGTCTGGGGGGTGTCCCCCCAGGAAAACAAATTAAGGGGCGAGTAGCCCCCTTTCGTTCTAACCTGTCCTGCGCAGGCCGAGAAGGGCAAGGGTGAAACTCCCCAGCTTGAGCAGGCCCACAAGCCAACAGCTCCCCGCAAGCCCCAGGGAAGGCAGAAGCGCCACCGAATAGAGCACCGAGCCAAGGAAAGCCCCCGCCAGGTCCATCCCATAAATTATCCCCGCCGCCTCGCTCACCCCGCGCCTTTCGGAATAAATCCGGCTGGCCAGGGGGAATTCCACCCCCACCATGAAACCGCCAAGGGCATTGAGGAGGAGGAGCAGCGGGATGCCGAACTCCCTGCCCCAGCAGTAAACGGCGATGAGAAAGAGGGGGAAGGAGAACCACAGGGCCACCAGCCCTCCTTCCACCTGAACCAGCTTGCCCCAGGTAGCCCCTTTCTCCACCCTCTGGCTCATGAGCCAACCGCCGAGGCTCAGGCCCGCCATGAAGGCTGCCACAAGGAGGGCAACTTCCCGGTAAACGTAACCGTAGAATATCTGGAAAGCAAAGATTACAGCAAGGTCGTAGCACATCCCCCCGAAGCCGGTGAAAGCCACCACCAGCGGGATAACGGTGGAAGATTTCAGCTTGCCAAGCGCCATTAGGAAGCCGGGCAGCAGGGCCAGGAGGAGCACGAAAGCGGCAAAATGCCAGAAGCGCATACGGGCCAGATAGCCGAAGTATTTCCCGAAAGCTGGAGCGAACATTTCGTTCCAGTAAGCAAGGCCGTGAAGGAGACCAAGGGGTTTGAGGTCGGAGTTCACAGAGGCCTCTCCCCCTTTCAACTCCTCCTCAAACCATGCCCGCCTGGCGGAGTCAAACCGGAGCCTTATGTATCTTTCCCCCACGATGGTCCCCTGGAGGGGCCGCTCCCGGGCGCGCTCCACCAGCTCCTCAACTCCTATCCCCTCAAAGTCAACCCCCTCAGAGGCAAGCCAGAGGTTGACCCCATCGCCCGGGATAGGGAAAACGTGGGGAAAAGCCTCCTTCAGGGTAGCGCGGAGGGAAAGGTTGAGGCTGCGCATGGCGGGACTAAGGTAAGTCAGGGAGCCAGGGGACATAACCACCAGGACCCCATCCTCCGCCAGGATTTTCCGGACAAGGGCGAAGAACTCGCGGGTGTAGAAGCGGTTGAGCTGGAGGGTGGAAGGATAAGGGAGGTTGACTATCACGAGGTTGTAGGAAGCTTTCCCGGAAGAGGCCTCCTTCCGGATCAGCAGGCGGCCGTCAATGTAATGGACCTTTACCGCAGGATTGCTCAGCTCCTCTTCCGCAAGGGGAGCGCCGACAATGCGCAGGGCCCTGAGAAGCAGGGGGTCAATTTCGGCGTAATCAATCCTCTCCCACGGGTATCTGAGGAGTTCCCGGATGAGCCCTCCCGCCCCTCCGCTAACTATCAGGCACCGCCTGGTTTCGCCAGCGAACAACAGGGGCAAATGGGCCAGATCCTGGACAAAATTTATATCAGGATATGGGGTGGTGATGAGGGGGATGCCGTTGGAGAACAGGGTGTATTGCTCTCCCATCCGGATAACGGCCACATTCCCGTAAATGGAATTGCCGTAAAAGGCGAGCTCGTATCCCCTCCACTGGATCCCGGTGAAAGCCTTCTCCATGAAGGCCAGAGGCCCCGGAAGCAGGAGGAAGAAAACCAGGAGGAGTAGCACTCCGATAGCCGCCCGTGCCCCTTTCCCCCCTGCTGCGCTCAGGGATAAGGCTGAAATCAGGTTAAGAACTGCGAGGAAGAGGACCGTCCGGACGGAAGGGAAGGGGGACAGGAACAGAGTGAAAAGCACCCCTCCCATTATCCCTCCGATTGCCTCCAGGACATAAACCTGGCCCACTGCCGGGACTCCTCTGCCCGTATAGCGGGTGAAAGCCTCGGAGGCCGCAGTGAACATCGCCCCATCCACAATCCCGACAGGCAGGAGTATGAAAAAGGAGGCCAGAGACATCACTCCTATGCCCAGGCCTTCCCCCGGGACGACCCCGAGCAGGGTTCGGATGGAGAAAGCCAGAAGCAGCGAGAAGGGGAGGATCAGGGCCAGGAGGACCTGAAGGGCCGGGTAGAGAAAGGGATGGGCGAAGCGGAGGATAAAGCGGGCCATAGCCAGGCTTCCGAGGGCTTCCAGGAGTAGCCAGCACCCCAGCACGAGACCAATGGACAGCTCATTCCCCAGGAAAGCCACCATAAGTTCCCGGACCATGATGGCCTGGGTGATGGTGAAAGTGAAGCCCATGAGGAGGAAAGCCAGGCGGAACCTCACTGGGAAAGCTCCCCTACTATGACCAGGCGGTGGGTGTCAACCCTGTAGGGGTAGCAGGTTATCAGGGTTACGATGGGGGTTGTGGTGGGAGCCATAACGCTCACATCGGTCGGCTCCACGATCTTCTTGGCCTTTACAATATACCTGTAGGGCACCTCTCCAGCGTAAACGATAATCTCATCCCCCAGGTCCAGCTTATCCAGATCCCTGAAGACCTCGCCGAAGATATCGTTGTGGCCGGAAAGCACCATGTTCCCCTTCTCGCCCGGGTTAGCCGAGCCAATGTGGTGCCCGACTCCCAGTTTAAGCTCTTCCCATCCATCCCCTTCCACCACCGGCGCATCAACGCCGATTTTTGGGATCACGATGCGGGTAGGGGCTCCGGGTCTGGGGGTGGGGATGATTATAGGCGGGGCAGGTTTGACCATATCCCTGTAGCGGGCGGGAAGATCCCCTGAAGGCTGAGGGGGCCTTCCCGGGAGTATGACCACATCAATGAAAGGGGTTGGAGTGGGCGTTGGCGCACCGAAGGCCCGGGCTGCTTCCCTGTTAAGGGAATGGAGGTTGATGAAGGACAGGGCCACCACCACCAGCAAACCTAAGAGCGCGAGAACTTCAAGGGAGAGCAGCAGGCTCTCCTGCCACCGTTTCACAGCCCTAGGCTGAGGCCGGGGCAACACTGCGGGGTCCGGGTTTTGCTCCCCCCGCAATACAACCCTTCCCTCCGACGCCAGGCGTTCCCTCTGCCTGGCGCGTGCCTCCATCTTCTTCAAGAGGAGAATGCGCTCCAGCTCTTCTATGGAAAGCTCGTCAACTGTCCGCTTATCCCCCATGGCCCCCCTGGGCTTAATTATACAATTTTTGCGAAGAGCCGGGCAAACCAGGCCCCTGAAGGCGATGCGGGGGTATCCCTTTTTCCCGCTTCGTGGGGGATACCCCCCACTTCCCCCCTTCAGGGGGACCCAGTCCCCCTGCACCCCTGTTTTTCTCCTTCGTGGGGGTGGAGGGAGCGGAGCCCTCTCCCGGGGGGTGTGGGGGGCCCCAGAGAAACCAGTTAAAGGGGCGATAGGGCGACCCCTGCAACCCGGCCGCGAGGGGGACCCTTAACCCCGGCAAACCCTGAGCCAGCGAGGGCGGGAAAGAAGGGCGGGGAGCCGTGTCCCCTTCACCCCATGCCTGGATGCGTAAACTGACTCCAGGCCTCTTTGCTTGCATTTGCCCCCTTTTGTGCTATCCTAAAGGTGGTGATGGCCATGGTTTACTCGCCTTCTTTCCTGGAGCATATAACCAGGGCTCCCTTTTACCGGGGACAGATAGTCCACATTGAGCGCATCCCGGAACGGGAGGCTCGCTACGGCGAGCTGGAAAAGCCCCTGCACCCCACCCTCCAGAAAGCCCTGGAGGAAATGGGGATAAAAGCCCTTTATTCCCACCAGGCTCAGGCTATAAACGCCATCCGCCGCGGGGAGAACGTAATTGTCTCCACCGGGACGGCCAGCGGTAAAACCCTCATTTACAACATCCCCGTTGTGGAAGCCATACTGCAGGACCGCAGGACAAGGGCCCTCTACCTGTTTCCTACCAAAGCCCTGGCCCAGGATCAGCTCCGTAGCCTGGCCGAACTCACCCGCTTCAGCCCTCTCCTCTTCGGAACTTACGATGGCGATACCCCCCAATCGGCCCGGACCAGGCTCCGGAAATCCGCCTCCATCATCCTGACCAACCCCGATATGCTCCATGTCGGGATCCTTCCGAACCACAGGCTCTGGAGTTCATTCCTCACTCACCTCAAATTTGTGGTGATTGACGAGGCCCACGTCTACCGCGGGGTTTTTGGCTCACAGGTGGCTTGCGTCCTGAGGAGGCTCAGGCGCCTCTGCCAGTTCTACGGCTCCAGCCCTATCTTCATCCTCTGCTCCGCTACCATAGCCAACCCCCAGGAGCACGCGCAGGAACTGACAGGCCTTCCCGTGACAGTCATTGAGGACGACGGGGCGCCCCGGGGCGCAAGGGATTTTGTCTTCTGGAACCCGCCGTTCATTGACCTGGCCCGCACCATCCGCCGCAGCCCCAACTCCGAAGCCACGGCCCTCTTCGTTGAAATGATAAAGCAGGGGATAAGGACCATTGTGTTCACCAAGGCCCGCAAGGTGGCCGAACTCATCCTGCGCTATGCTCGCGAGGCTCTCGCCAGCGATGCCCCCGAGCTCATCCCCCTCATAAAAGCCTACCGCGCCGGATACCTCCCCGAAGAGAGGCGGCAGATAGAGCGGGAACTTTTCGGAGGCAAGCTTCTCGGGGGTACCGCTACCAATGCCCTTGAGCTTGGTATTGACATTGGGACACTGGACGCCACTGTTCTGGTGGGGTATCCCGGGACCATCGCCAGCACATGGCAACAGGCGGGGAGGGCAGGAAGAGGGGTTAAGAGGGCCCTCACAATCCTCATAGGCCTTGATAACCCCCTGGACCAGTATTTCATGCGGCACCCCCACGAGTTCTTCGGCAGGAGCCACGAGAACGCCCTCATAGACCCCGATAACCCCTACATCCTGGAACAACACCTGGCCTGCGCCGCCTACGAAAGGCCTCTGGAAAGCTCCGACGAAAGCCTCTTCGGGCCAGGCTACCGGGAAGCGGTGGAGAAGCTGGAGAAGCAAGGGGCCCTTCAGAACCGCCATGGCCGCCTCTTCTACATCCTCCGCGATTACCCCGCTGAACACGTAAGCCTGCGCTCGGTGGGGGGAAAAAGTGTGCGCCTGGTAGACCAGAGCCGGGGTATGGTCCTTGAAGAGATAGAAGCCTCCTCCGCCCCCTACCGCGCCCACCCCGGAGCCATCTACCTCCACCAGGGGGAAACTTACCTGGTCACAGACCTGGACTTGGAGGAGGGGATAGCTTTCCTCAAGCCCGTGGATGTGGATTACTACACCGAGCCCAGGGAAATAAACGAGGTGAGCATAATAAGGTCGTTCAGGCACCGCGAACTGAACGGGGTTATGGCTTACCTGGGCCACCTCAGGGTTTACCAGCAGGTGATCGCTTACAAGAAAATCCGTCAGTATACCGAGGCCACCATTGGAGTGGAGTTCCTGGATATGCCCCCCAACGTCTTTGATACGGTGGGGCTTTGGTTTGACCTTCCCCGGAAAGCTCTGGAGGAGGTGAGAGCGAAGAGGCTGGACTGGCATGGGGGACTCCATGCTGTTGAGCACGCTTCCATAGGGATGCTCCCCCTCTTCGCTATGTGCGACCGGTGGGACGTTGGAGGGCTTTCAACTCCCTGCCACCCCGACACCGGCAGAGCCCAGATCTTCATCTACGATGCTTTCCCCGGCGGGGTGGGCATAGCCGAGAAGGGGTTTGAGCTCCTCCAGCGCCTCCTTGAGGTAACCCTGGAACTGGTGGAGAGCTGTCCATGCGAAGGAGGCTGCCCCTCCTGCATCCAGAGCCCGAAGTGCGGCAACAACAACGAACCCCTGGACAAGGAAGCGGCTATAGTGATC
This sequence comes from Anaerolineae bacterium, assembly GCA_034432815.1. Classification (GTDB taxonomy): domain Bacteria; phylum Chloroflexota; class Anaerolineae; order SpSt-600; family SpSt-600; genus SpSt-600. Next base: position 5,991 of record DAOUBN010000304.1, read on the forward strand.
CTAAGACATCTGTGCGGAATTGCAGATAGAGGGGGAGGTTAGCGCAGGGCTATCCTCGCCAGGCCGATCATGGCTCTGAAAGCCTTGTAAACGGTGATGTAGTCCTCGTGGGTGAACTCCAGGGTGCGGCCGTCAAGCCGGCATGCTCCGGGGATGAGTTCGGCGAGGTCGGCAAAGGCGCTGTTTATGAATTCAACCCTTATGGTGTAAGGGCCTTCAGGGCGGAATAGCTTCCCCCCTTCTTTCAGGGCAGCAGCCGCGGCTTTCCTGATCCTCTCACGGGCCTCCGCAGGCGGGAGGCAGCGGGCGGAGTAACGCCCTACCGCTTCTTTCACCACTACCGTCTGGATCTCGCCCAGCAGGCTGCGGGCTTCTTCCACCACCTTGTCATCCCCTGTGACGAGGCCCACCGGGACGCCGAAGCTTCCTGCCAGGGCGGCATTCAGGCCCACTTCCCCCACGGGTTTCCCGTTGAGGAAGACGCTGTAAACGATCCGGCCCATGTAAGTGTGGTCCATAACGCCCGCCCATGTTCCAGCCCTGGAGTGGTAACCGATGAAGAAAGCGATGTCAAAGCCGCCGTCAATCCCTTCCATCATCTCCAGGGGTTTGGGATAGCCGCTCACGAGCCGGGCCCTGGGGTGAATCTCTTCCACGAGCAGGTTATCCATGGAGCCATGGGCATCGTTGACCAGGATTTCGGTAGCGCCGCCTTCCAGCGCTCCTTCTATCGCCGCGTTCACTTCCATGGTCATGAGTTTGCGGAAGCGGCTGTATTCTTCCCTGTTCTCCCCCACCTGATTGGGGTTGACCACTCCTGAAATGCCCTCCATATCGCAGGAGATGTAAACTTTCATGGCTGTCCTCCGGTTTAAGGTTTTCTCGCCCTCGTCTGCTCGGGCTCCGCCCAGAGCCGGGGTCCCACTTGTGGGTGGATTGCCCCCGAGTTATCCCCTTTGGATTAAGTGTGGGGCCCCCGGAGTCTCCTGCTCTGATTTTTTCCCACCCTCGTAGGCTTGGTGATTCGCCTGGGTTCAAGATCCCCCTCGTGGCCGGGTTGCAAAAGTTGCCTTCTCGCCCCTTTAACTGGTTTTTCTGGGGGGACACCCCCCAGACCCCCTGGGAGGGGGCTCCGCCCCCTCCACCCCCATGGA
>DAOUBN010000305.1:0-3865 GCA_034432815.1 Anaerolineae bacterium
TTAGGGTTTGCCGGGGTTCAGGGTCCCGCTCGTGGGCGGGTTGCGGGAGAAAGCTACTCGCCCCTTGTTTTGTTTTTCTGGGGGGACACCCCCCACAGCCCCCCGGCATGGGGGCTTCGCCCCCCTGCACCCCCCACTTAAGGGGACACCCCCGGCTCCCCAGCATGGGGGCTTTGCCCCTCCACCCCCACGCAAGGGAAAACAGGGGGTTCAGGGGGACTCTGTCCCCATGACGGGGGGAAGTGGGGGGTGTCCCCCCACGAAAACTAAAATGGGGGCGAGTTGCCCTCTCCTGAACCCCGCCCACGAGGGGGCCCCTGAAGCCGGCTGAGCCGGAGTGAACGGGGGCGGGGGATTTGTTCTTCTGGGGGACATCCCCCAGGCCCCCCGGCATGGGGGCTTCGCCCCTTCCAGCTCCCGGGGGGGAACAGAGTTCCTTCTATCACTTTTTAAGGAGCAATACCCGTTCAGGGTGGGAATAGACTCTGAGCCCGGTGCCTCTGGCATATCCAACCAGGGTGATCCCCCACCTTTCCGCCAGTTCCGCAGCCTGAGCCGTGGGCGAAGTCCGGGAAACGAGGAAAGGGACCCCCATCCTGGCGGCCTTCACCAGCATCTCGGTGGAGATGCGCCCGGTGGTCAGGATGACTTTGCCCCCGGTTTCAATGCCCTCAAGGAGGCAATGCCCTTTGATCTTGTCCAGGGTATTGTGCCGGCCGATGTCCTCCGCCACCCACAAGATCCTCTCCCCATCGCTTATCCCCGAGGAATGGATGCCTCCAGACTGCCGGTAGGATGTGGAAAGGCGGTAGAGTTCGCGCATCAGGGAGAGGATTCTATCCGGGGCGAGGTGCGGCCCCCCTTCAAGCCGGAAGTCCACATCCCCCGCGAGGTGGGTGATGCCCTGTCCGCACCCGGAGGTTATAACCCTGCGGGCAGGGAGGACCACGTCCCGGTAGAGGACGACCTCCACCACTTTGAGGTCCTCGCACACCCGCAGCGTGGCTACATCTTCCAGGCCGTTTATAACCCCCTCAAGGTAGAGGAACCCAAGAGTCAGCTCCCTCAAGTTCTGCGGGGTGCAGTAGAGGCTGATCCAATCCTGCCCGTTTACCCTCAGGGCGACCAGAGCTTCATCGGGCATGAGCTTGAGGGTGCGCTCCAGCTTTCCATCGCTGTAGGAAAGGATTTCAATCTCCCCCATCCGCTCTCCCTTCCAGCTGCCTCCGGGCTTCCTCCATGGCCCCCTGGTAAACCTCTTTAACGGGCATGCCCTTCTCTCTCGCTACCTTCCGGCAATCCTCATACTCCGGGGCCAGGTTCAGGATTACCCCGCCCTTCCTGGCCACCTTAACCCTCACCTCCCCGAAAGGGGTGCGCACCGGAAGTTCTTCCCTCGCCAGCTTCCACCTCTTTGCGGTGTAAGCCCTCACCCCGATGGTGGTGCTCTCGCGGAAGATGGCGTCCAGCACCGGGCCAAGCGCCTCCTCTTTGAGGAGGACCCCCAGCTTCACCCCGGGCCTCCCTTTCTTCATCTGGATCGGGGTCAGGTATACATCCAGCGCCCCGGCTTCCATCAGCTTTTCCACAAGGTTCTCAAACCACTGGGGGTTCATGTCGTCAATGTTGGCCTCCAGGACGGTGACGCAATCCTCCTCGTATCCGGTTATTTCCTCCCCCCTTGTTCCGATGCAGAGCCGCAGGAGGTTCGGGAAGGGCAGATCCCGGAGCCCGGCTCCGTAGCCCACCCGCTCAACCCTGAAGGGAGGCGGACTTCCAAAGGCCCTGGCCAGAGTGGTAAGTATGGCGGCGCCAGTGGGGGTGAGGAGCTCCGCTTCCACATCCCAGCCGTAGACAGGGGCGCCTTTCACGAGTTCCATCGTGGCCGGGGCGGGGACGGGCAGGAGACCGTGGGCGCTTTTCACCACCCCGAAGCCCATGCGCAGGGGCGAGACGTAGATTTCTTCCACTCCAAGAAGTTCAAGCCCCAGGATGCTCCCGACCACGTCCACAATGGCGTCCACCGCTCCCACTTCGTGGAAGTGAACCTTTTCCACTGGAATGTCGTGGACTCGGGCTTCGGCCTCCGCAAGGCGGCGGAAGACTTTCAGACTCAGGGTTTTGACCCTTTCCGGAAGGGAACTTCCCAGGATGATCTCCTCAATCTCCCGCAGCCCCCTTTCCTCCTGAGGCCCCTCAACTTTCACTTCCACGAAGGTTCCGGCTATGCCCTGCTTCTTCACTCTGGAGGCACTGATGGAATAGCCCCTGACCGGCAAAGCCTCCAGGCCTTCCCTGAGCCTTTCCAGCTCCAGGCCCGCATCCAGTATGGCTCCCAGGATCATGTTCCCGCTGGCACCGGCGAAGGCTTCAAAGTAGGCGATCCTCATGGCTTTCCCCTAAGTGTTGATAAGGTGGGCGACGTAGCCCGCGCCGAAGCCGTTGTCTATGTTGACCACCACCACGCCTGGGGCGCAGGTGTTGAGCATGGTCAGGAGGGAGGCGAGGCCTCCCCAGTGGGCGCCATATCCCACGCTGGTGGGGACGGCGATGACCGGCCGGGCTACAAGCCCCCCCACCACGCTTGGCAGAGCCCCTTCCATCCCCGCCACCACCACGATGACATTGGCTGAGAAGAGCTTGTCCTGATAGGCCAGCAATCGGTGCAGGCCTGCCACTCCCACATCGTAGAGGCGTTCCACAGGGCTGCCCAGCAGTTCCGCTGTCACCGCCGCTTCTTCGGCCACCGGGATGTCGGCTGTGCCGGCGGTTACAACCAGGACAGTCCCCCGGCCTGTCTTTGGGGCAGGCTCCCCCAGGAATATTATCCTGGCCTCGGGGAAGTGCCTTGCTTCAGGGAAAGCCTCTCTCACGGCTTCCACCATTTCCGGAGTGGCTCGCGTGGCCATAACCCGCCCGCTCTTCTCGTAAAGGCGCTTCATTATCTCCACAACCTGCGCAGGGGTCTTGCCCGGGCAGAAGACCACTTCGGGAAAGCCTTTCCTCAGGGCACGGTGGGTGTCCAGGCGGGCAAACTCCAGCTCTTCAAAGGGGAAGCCGCGCAGGGCCTCAAGGGCTTCCTCCACGCTCTTTCTCCCATCGCGCACTTCCTCCAGCAGCTGGCGCAGCTTTTCCCTCTCCATCACGCTCCCCCGGGCCTGTAGCCCTCCAGGTCCAAAACCACGTATCTGTATCCCGCCTCCTTGAGGGCCGCGACGATCTCCCCCGCCTTTTCCACTACCTTCGGCATCTCTTCCCTGCCCACTTCTATTCGGGCAATGGGGTAATGGTGCCGGACCCTCACCATCTTCAGGCCGATGGAGAGAAGGGAGCTTTCGGCTCTTTCCACCATGGCCAGCCCTTCAGGGGTTATGGGCTGCCCATAGGGGATGCGGGTCGCCAGGCAGCTCTGAGGGGGCCTGTCCCAGGTGGGGAGCCCGGCGAGGCGCGCAAGGCGGCGGATTTCCTCCTTGGAGAGGCCAGCCTCCTTCAGCGGACTACGAACCCCGAGCTCCTTTATAGCCCTGGCCCCAGGACGGAAATCCCTTTCGTCGTCAACGTTGGAGCCTTCTACCACGCAGCTGAACCCCTCCCTCTCCGCCAGTTCCACCAGCCTGGAAAAGACCCCCTTCTTGCAGAAGTAGCAGCGCTCCGGCGAATTCTCCAGGAACCTGGGATCATCCATCTGGTCGGTGGGGAGGAGGAGGTGGCGGACCCCGAGCGCTTCGGCCAGCCGGGCAGCGGCCTGGCGTTCCCATTCGGGGATTATGGGGGAAACGGCTGTGACGGCCAGCACCTTTTCCGGCCCAAGGGCTCTGATGGCAGCCCAGGGGGGGGAGGGGGGATCCCCTCCTCCCGGGAAAGC
>DAOUBN010000306.1:0-2455 GCA_034432815.1 Anaerolineae bacterium
TTCCCTCTCCTTGCGGGCCTGCTCAATTATGGCCTGGGCGATGTGGGAGGGGACTTCCTCGTAGTGGGAAAATTCCATGGAGAAGACCCCCCTCCCCTGGGTCAGGGAGCGGAGTTCGGTGGCGTAGCGCTGCATCTCCGCCAGGGGGACCTGGGCCTTGATCACGGCCGTGCCTTTCTTCTGCTCTATCCCCATAACTCTGGCGCGCTTGGTGTTGAGGTTGCCCAGGACGTCGCCCGTGAACTGTTCGGGAACGGTTATGGTGACGTTCATTATGGGCTCAAGGAGGATCGGGCCAGCCTGCTCCATTGCCTTTTTGAAGCCAAGGTGGGTGGCTATTTTGAAGGCTAGTTCGGAGGAGTCCACAGGGTGGTAGGAACCATCGTAGAGGACTGCCTTTATGTCCACCACTGGGAAGCCGGCCAGAACCCCGCTCTGGATGGCTTCCTTGAGGCCTTTCTCCACAGCGGGGATATACTGTTTGGGGACAGCTCCACCGAAGATCTCCTCCGCGAACTCAAACCCTGAACCCCTGGGGAGAGGTTCAAGCCTGAGCCAGACATCCCCATACTGACCGCGGCCGCCGGTCTGCTTCTTGTATTTGCCCTGAGCTCTCGCCACCCTGGTTATGGTCTCGCGGTAGGGGACTTTGGGCAGGGATGTTACAACTCCTACTCCGAACTTGTCCTGGAGCTTGCGGATGGCGATCTCAACGTGGGATTCCCCCATGCCCGAGAGGATAGTCTCGCCGGTGGAGAGCTCCCGCTTCACTTGGAGGGTGGGATCCTCCTCCACCAGGCGGTTGAGGACGTTGCTGAGCTTGTCCAGGTCGGCCTTGGTTTTGGGGGCCACGGCCACCGAGAAAAGGGGCTCCGGATATTTTATGCCTGGCAGGACAACGGGGTGGCTCTTATCGCAGAGGGTGTCCCCTGTGACGGTCACGGAGAGCTTCGCCACCGCCCCTATATCGCCAGGCCCTATCTGCTTCACGGGGGTCTGCTCCTTGCCCCTCAGGAAGAAGAGCTGGCCGATGCGTTCCTCCTCGCCGGCGCGGGGGTTGAAGACCCTGGAGTCGGAGCTAAGGACGCCGGAGTAAACTTTGAAGTAAGAGAGCCTCCCCACGTAAGGGTCAGCGAAAGTTTTGAAGACGAGGACAGCCAGGGGGCCGTTCTCATCGGCTCTGAGGACTTCATCCCCTTCCGCTGTGCGCACTTCCACCTCCGCCGGGGAGGGGAGGTAATCCACGATGGCGTCCAGAAGCTGCCTTCCCCCGATGTCCAGAGTGGCAGCGCCGCAGAGGGCCAGGACGAACCTGCGGTTCTTGACTCCGAAGGCGAGGCCTCTCTTGATCTCTTCCTCGGTGAGGGGCTCTCCCTCCAGGTATTTCATTATGAGCTCGTCTTCGCTTTCGGCGGCGGCTTCAAGGAGTTTCGTGCGGTATTCCTCAGCCACTTCCCTAAACTGCGCCGGGATCTCTTCCTCCCTGGACTCGGACCCGACGTAAGCTTTCATCTTCACCAGGTCCACAACGCCGGAGAAGGTGGCCTGGCTGCCCAGGGGGAGCTGGAGCGGGACAACGTTGACGCCGAACTTTTCAGCGATTTCGTTCACGACCCTGAGGAAATCGGCGTTTTCCCGGTCCATTTTGTTGATGAAGACCAGGCGCGGCAGCTGGCGCTCATCGGCGTAGGACCAGACCATCTCGGTTCCGACTTCCACGCCTGCGGAAGCATCCACCACGACCACAGCGCTCTCGCAGACCCTCAGAGCGCCAAGCACCTCTCCCACAAAGTCCATGTAACCTGGCGTGTCCAGGATATTGATCTTGCATCCCTTCCACTCGCAGGGAAGGATGGAAGTATTTACAGACATCTTCCGCTTTATTTCTTCCGGGTCGTAGTCCGATACGGTATTGCCCTCTTCCACTTTCCCCAGCCTTTTGATAACGCCGCTATCGTAGAGGAGAGCTTCGGAGAGGGAAGTTTTCCCAGCTCCGCCGTGGGCGATGAGAGCGACGTTCCGTATCATTTCAGCCTTCATCCTGCCTCCCTCCGGAATTTTTTACACGGTTTATTGTAGCCCGGAAACTCTTTCTTGTCAAAGAGGCGCAGGGGGCAGGGCTTTTCAATTTGTTTTTCTGGGGGAACACGCCCCAGACCCCCCTGGAGGTGGCGAAGCCCCCTCCACCCCCATGATTTGTTTTTCCGGGGGGACACCCTCCGCAACCTCCTGGCAAAGATGCTTTGTCCCCTGCACCCCCCTGATTTTTCCCGCCCTCGTTTGCTGAGGGCTCGCCGGGGTTCAGGGTCCCCCTCGTGGGCGAGTTGCAGGAGGGGGCTACTCGCCCCTTTAATTGGCTTTTCTGGGAGCACATCCCCCATACCCCCTGGCATGGGGGCTTTGCCCCCCTGCACCCCCCAAGACCCCCCGGGATGGGGCCTCGCCCCCTCCACCT
>DAOUBN010000307.1:0-8640 GCA_034432815.1 Anaerolineae bacterium
CAGGTCCAGGGTGGCCTCGTCTCCCAGGACCTTCCTCACGCTTGTGGGGACTTCTACCGTTAGCTCAAGGCTTCTCCTTTCCATGGCTTTATCCTCCTTCCAGAGCGATCTCAGGGCTCCCTTCTCCCTGGATCCTGTTCATCCATTTCAGCGCTTCGGAGGGGAGGAGCTCAAGGGGGCCTCTGATGATAGTGCAGGAGGGGAGGGACTGGAGGAATAGCCTGCCATATTGCCTGGTCTGGATGCGTCTGTCCAGGATGACCACGATGCCTTTGTCGGTTTTGCTCCTTATGAGGCGGCCGAAGCCCTGACGGAGCCTGAGGATGCTTTCGGGCACAGCATACTGGTGGAATGGGTCCTCGTAGGTTTCGCTGCGAGCGGAGAAGATGGGATCGGTTGGGACGGAAAAGGGAAGCCGGGTTATTACCACACAGCTGAGGTTTTCCCCCACCACATCAATCCCCTCCCAGAAGCTCCTGGTGCCCATGAGCACGGCCCTTTCCGCCAGGCGGAAAGTTTCCAGAAGCTGGGTCCGGGAGGTGGTTTCGTTCTGTTCCAGAACCAGGATCCCATCTTCAGCCAGGGCTGGAGTTATTGCCCTGGCAGTGCGCTGAAGCTGACGGTAAGAGGTGAAAAGGACTAATGTCTTGCCTTCCAGCGCCCTGGTGAGTTTTATTATGGCCTCTTCTACCATCTTCTGGTAATTCGGGGTATCGGGTTCGGGGATGTCGGTGGGTAGATACAGAAGGGTTGAGGCCTTATAGTCAAAGGGAGAGCCAAGGGCCAGTTCCTCGGCTTCAGTTATTCCCAGCCGCTCCCGCACATATTCAAAGGATTCGCCAACCCTGAGGGTTGCAGAGGTCAGGATCACGCTCTCTTTGGCACCGAAGATGCCTTTCTCCAGAAGCGGGGCCACGTTGGTGGGGGCTGCGTTCAGGGAAAGGTAGCCGGTGGAAGGGTTCAGGTGGACCCAGTATATGCCCTGCGGGGATGGCTCCATCAGGATGACATGGGTCCGGGCCTGCCATTCCAGAAGGCGGGCGATGGTCCCCGCAAGCTCCTGGACCAGGCTCTCAAGCTGGTGATCCTCGGCCATTTCGGTCAGGCTCTGGAGGTCCTTCAGGAAGCGCGTGAGCCCGTCTGTGAGCCTGGAAAGGGCATTGCTTACGGCTTCCCACTCTATCTCCACCTTTGCCCAATCAGGCTGGGCCCTTGTGGCTCCAGTGATGCGAATTTTGTAATCGTAGTCAGATTCGCCTGTTTCTCCCTTTTGTGAAGCGAAAAACTCCCTCAGGGTTCCGAAGAGGGAGGATATGAGGCTATGCAGGGCCCCGATCTCCCTCCGCTTGTTCTTGACTAATTCCTCAAGGGCAGGCCTGGAGCTCCGGGATATTAAGGGGCTTATCCTGCCGAGGAGCTGGCCCAGGAGGTCGCCCCCCTTTTCATCGCGCCCAAGCCATGTAAGCATCCTTTCTATCCCTCCCTGGTCCACCGAGAAACCCAGTTGCTTTGTGGCGACATCCTCCAGGTGGTGGGCTTCATCCACTATCAGGAAGCGGTGATCGGGGAGGACCTTGTTCTCCAGGGCCATGTCGGAAAGGAGAAGGGCATGGTTGACCAGGATTATGTGGGCCCTTTCAGCGCTATCGCGGGCGGCGTAGAAGAAGCAACGTTTGCTCCGGTAATATGGGCAGCGCTCCCCCAGGCACGATTCGGGGTCGGAGGCGATTTCCTCCCATGCCGCTCTTTCCCCAGGGGATGGGATGAAGAGTTCGGCCACATCCCCTGAGACTGTGCTCTGGAGCCATACCAGGACTTTGGCCAGGAGCCTGGCTTCGTCGGGGCGCAGTTCCATCCTGTTCCTCATTATGGAGAGCTTGCGCATGCACAGGTAATTGGCGCGGCCCTTGAGGAGGGCTACCCTGAATTCAAAGGGCAGTATCCTCTGGAGGTCGGGCAGGTCCTTCCGGTATAGCTGATCCTGGAGGTTTATGGTGTTGGTGGATACCACCACCCTTTCGCCGTTCTGGACCGAGAAGTAGATAGCCGGGACAAGGTAAGCCACCGACTTGCCGACCCCTGTTCCGGCTTCCACCAGGAGGTGGTGGCCTTCGTTGAGAGCCCTGGCCACGGCTTTCATCATCTCCACCTGCTGGGGGCGATATTCGTAGCCGGGGAAATGCCTGGCGAAGAGGCCTCCTTCTTTCAGGAGGCTTTCCAGTTCTTCCAGGTCCAGGGGTTTCCTCTCGGCTCTGGGCTTCAGCGGAGGGGCTTCTTCCCGGAGGAGAAGGCCCAGGGGGCTTTCTTCCAGCAATCCCTTGGCCTTGAGTTGCTGGGCCAGGCTCGGGGCCGATGGTGAGCGCTTTTTCCTCTCCAGGGCTTCACTGAAAAAAACGCCAACGGGCCAGTTTGCTTTCCCCGTGAGGTTCACGATCTCCTCAAGGACTTCGGCCGGGAGTTCAAGGGCTCTATCCATAAGGACGTTGAAGAGGCGCATGGAAGTCATGGCATCGTCAAGGGCCCGGTGGTGGGTGCCGGCCTCTATCCCGAGGGCCTCGGCCAGTTTGGCCAGGCTGTAACGAGCCGCGTAGGGGACGAAAATTGAGCTCAATTCAAAAGTATCAAGGGCCTGGTTGAAGGCGAAGAGGCCCCATCGTCTGAGGAAAGCCAGGTCCACCTCAATGCTGTGACCCACTATGATGCTTTCCCCCACGAATTCCTCCAGGGGGCGGAGGAGGGAGCGCAAGCGCGGGGCTTCATCCAGTTCGCGCTGGGAAATGCCCGTCAGCTGGAGGACTTTGAAGGGGACCTGGCGCCCCGGGTTCACGAGGGAGGAGAAAGTCTCAAGGACTTTATTGCCCCGGAATTTAACAACTCCAATTTCAATTATGGCATCCCTTTCCGGATCAAGGCCTGTCGTTTCCAGGTCCAGCGCTACAAAAACGCGGCTCATTTCCACTCCCCGCCTGGGATTATACCCTAAAAACCACCGCTTGACAATCACCACAGGAGGAGCGCAATTCTCACCCGCCCTTCCTCATTCGCCATTATTGTGGTATAATTAAACCAGGACCATGACCGGAGGGTAAAGGTGCGCAGAGGGGCAGGAAAAGCCGAGATAATTTACCTGCTGATCCTGATTGCGGTAGGGGCACTCCTTTTCAGTATGTTCTCCTCGCCCAAAGTCTACACTGAAGTGCCTCTTTCCACCGTCGCCCAGTGGCTTAAGAACGGCGAGGTGGAAGAGTTGATAGTTTCCGATGGCGAGGTAAAGGTAAAGAAAGCCGAAAGCAACCGCCTCTACCTGGCCTACAAAGAAGTCGGGGTAAGCATAACCGAGACTATGACCAACCTGGGCGTTCCGCAGGAGAAGCTGGCCCAGGTGAGGATAGTGGTGGAGAAACGCAGCCGTCTTGGGGAATGGGTCACGGTTCTGGGAGGACTTCTGCCCCTGGTCTTCGTGGTTGCCCTGTTCTACTTTCTCATGCGGCAGGCGCAAGGGGCGAACAACCAGGCCTTCTCCTTCGGGAAGAGCAGGGCCAGGCTTTTCACCACCGAAAGGCCCACCGTGACCTTTGACGATGTGGCCGGGGTAGATGAAGCCAAGGAAGAGCTAAAAGAGGTGGTGGAGTTCCTCCGGGAGCCCCAGAAATTCGCGGCCCTGGGGGCCAGAATCCCCAAAGGAGTCCTCCTCGTGGGGCCGCCAGGCACTGGCAAGACCCTCCTGGCCAAAGCCGTTGCGGGGGAGGCGGGAGTCCCCTTCTTCTCCATAAGCGGCTCGGAATTTGTGGAGATGTTCGTGGGAGTGGGCGCGGCGAGGGTCAGGGACCTCTTTGACCAGGCCAAGCGCCACAGCCCATGCATTGTGTTCATTGACGAAATAGATGCCGTGGGCCGATACCGCGGAGCCGGGCTGGGTGGCTCCCACGACGAGCGAGAGCAAACCCTGAACCAGATCCTGGTGGAAATGGACGGGTTTGACACCGATACCAACGTGATCGTAATGGCCGCCAGCGTGACCGGCGATACCCCCATCCTGATAAGAGACACCGATGGGAAGGTGAAACTGCTTCCCATAGGCGAGTTCGTGGACCGTTACTACCAGCCCGGTGAAGAAGGCGTTGAGAAGCCCGTGAACGGCGTCCTGGCTCTGGGCCTCAAGCCCAGGAGGGACCCTCGCAATGCAGGAAGGCTTCTTTTCGGCCACAGCACCTTTGTGCCCGTGAGGGGGGTGTTCCGCCATCGGGTCAACGAAATATACGAAATTGAATTCCAGGGCGGCAGGATCCGGGCTACTGGTAACCACTCGGTGTTCGTGCGAACTAAAAAAGGCCTGGAGACCAAAGCTGTGGCCGAATTGAAGCCTGGCGATGAGCTGGTAGCCCTCCCATACAAGGTTAACCGTTCCGCCAGAGCCCGCAGGGAAATCCGGGCTCACCGTTTCCCTGAAGAATTCTCCCTGCGATTGCCAGTTTACCGGGGAAAGAGGGAAGAAGAGGTTTTGGTTACCCCCCAGTTGTGCAGGCTCCTGGGGTATTACGTGGCCGAAGGTTACGCCCGCGAGGAGGTGGGTTTCCGCCTCAATTCCGAAGAGACTGAGGCCATTGCCGATGTCCAGAACCTTATGCGCAGCATCTTCAAGGTGGAGCCCGATGCCATCCGCAATGGCACGGGAAAAGCTGTCAACCTGATCTACAACTCCAGGCCGCTGGCCGATTTCTTCGCTGCCTGGTGTGGCGGGGATGCTTGCGGAAAACACATCCCTTCTTTCCTCTTTGAAGCCCCCAGGGAATATTTCCTTGAGTTCCTGAAGGGCTACTTCCTTGGCGATGGCCACCTCAACGGACGAGGCAAGGTTGAGATAACCTCGGTCAACAAGCAGTTCATCCTAGAGTTGCACTGGCTGTGCCGGATGCACGGCATAAATAGCTATGTGGCCAGCTTCACGGTCAGGGAAGGCCGCAGGGTAGGCGAAGGCAACCCTCTGGCCGCCACCCGTGCTTACCGGCTCGGCATAGGCAAGAGCAGTAACCCCTTCCTGCCTGGGTGGGAACCCTTTAAGAGCAAAGCTCACAGGGCCATCGTCAAAAGCGTCCGCAAGCTTCCTTATGATGGCTATGTTTATGACCTGTGCGGCTGTGAAAATGAAGCCTTCTTCGGCGGAGAGACGCCCATCCTGTTGCACAACACCAACAGGCCTGATATTTTGGACCCCGCCCTCCTGCGGCCGGGGCGGTTCGACCGGCGCATCGTCCTGGATCGGCCCGATGTGAAGGGGCGAAGGGCGATCCTTGAGGTGCACGTGCGCAACAAGCCTCTGGATAAGGACGTGGACCTGGATGTCCTGGCGCGGGAGACTCCGGGCTTCGTCGGAGCTGACATTGAGAACATGGTGAATGAGGCCGCCATCCTTGCCGCCCGCCGCAACAAGAAAGCCATCGGGATGAAGGAGTTTCAGGAGGCCATTGAAAGGGTAATAGCCGGTCCGGAGCGAAAGAGCAGGATAATAAGTGAAGAGGAGAGGCGCATCATCGCTTACCACGAGGCCGGCCATGCCTTGGTCATGCACCATTTGCCCAACTGCGATCCGGTCCACAAGATCTCCATTATCGCAAGGGGGATGGCTCTCGGCTACACCATGCCCCTTCCGGAGGAAGATCGCTACCTCCAGCGCAAATCCAAGTTCCTGGATGAGCTTGCAGGGCTCCTTGGAGGCAGGGCTGCCGAGGAAATCGTCTTCGGAGATGTCACCACCGGCGCCGCCAACGACCTGGAGCAGGCCACCAAGCTGGCCAGGGCCATGGTCACCCGCTACGGCATGAGCGATAAGCTCGGCCCCATGACCTTCGGAGAGAAGCAGGAGCTGGTCTTCCTGGGCAAGGAAATCGGCGAGCAGAGGGAATACAGCGAGAAAGTGGCCCAGGAAATAGACGAAGAGGTCAGGAGAATAATCCAGCAGGCCTACGAAAGGGCCAAAGAGATCCTGAGGACTCACCGGGACAAACTGGATCGCCTCGCTCAGGCCCTCATGGAGAAAGAAACCCTGGAGGGCGAGGAGCTCAAGGCTTACCTTGAAGGCTAACCTCGCTGGAAAACAAGCTCTTGGACTGCCGCTCTTCCCCAGCGAAACCCTCAAGGCTGAACCCAATTTTTCACGGAGATGTCCCCCCAGAGGGGAGGTGCATGGGAGTGAGGCCCATGCCAGGAGGCTGGGGGGTATTTTTCCGCAGGAAAACAAATTGAGGGGGCGAGGAGCCTCTTTTCACCTTTAACCCACGAGTGGGGCCCCAACCGGGGCGAACCCCGAGCAAATAAGGGCAGGGAAAGGGAAAAGCTTAGCCCGTGGCCCTCTTCTTTACCCGATGCTCCTCCTGGGCTTCGGTGAGAGAATCGCCTCCCACAGTATATTTTTGCTGGAGGGGAAAAATGCGCACCAAAAATTTCGTCATACTCCACTCCAATGATATGCACGGAGACTTCCTGGCCGAAGTGCGGGGCGAGGAGGGCCGGCTTATCGGCGGGCTATCGTTGCTTTCCGGCTACCTCAACAGGGTACGCCGGGAAGAGAAAAACGTCCTTTACGTCATTTCCGGGGACATGGTCCAGGGCTCTCTGATTGACTCGGAGTTCAAGGGCATCTCCACCATTGAGCTCATGAATTACCTGGCTCCTGATGTGGTGACCCTGGGCAACCACGAACTGGATTACGGCCTCCCCCACCTCCTCTTCCTGGAGAAGATGGCCAATTTCCCCATCGTCAATGCCAACCTCTACATCAAAAAATACCACAAGCGTCTCATGCGCCCTTACCTCATCCTGAACGTGGACGGCTTTGACATAATGTTCATCGGCATAATAACCGAATCGGTGCTTCAGTCCCTCCAGAGGGACCGGGACATTGGCGCTTTCATAACGCTGGAGGACGCAGCCACCGAGGTAGGACGCATTTGCAATGCCTACAGGGACGAAGACATAGACCTCACCATCCTGCTCACCCACATCGGGTTTGAATCCGACAAGGAGCTGGCAGCGATGCTGGACCCGGCCTGGGGGGTGGACCTCATTATCGGCGGGCACTCCCACACAATTCTGGAGCAACCCGCTGTGGTCAACGGCATCCTCATAGCGCAGGCTGGCATCGGAACTGACCAGATCGGACGCTTTGACCTGGTGGTGGATGATGACACTAACTCCATCCTGGAATGGCGGTGGCAGCTCCTTCCCATAGACGATCGCATTGCCGAGCCGGACCCTGAACTTCAACGGTTCATTGATTCATACAAAGAACTGGTGGACCGAAAATATGGGACCCTTATCTGCCGTTTTCCCGAAGCCTTGACGCACCACCGGCGGGAGGAAGAGACAGCTCTGGGCAACCTCTTCGCCGACATCTTCGCAGAGCGATCTGGAGCAGATGTGGTGCTGCTGGGGAGCGGTTCCATCCGGAGCAGATCTCTTGGCCCGACCGTGACCCTCGGCGACCTTTATGCCGCTTTCCCCTACGATGATATCCTCTACAGGTTCGCCATCACCGGGGCTCAGCTCAAGGGGATCTTCGCCCACATAATGCGGCCGGAAAACCGAACCGGCGAAGGGGAATGTTTCCAGGTCAACCGGGAAGTCAGGGCGGTATACAACAATGCGGAACGGAGGCTGGAATCCCTCACGGTTCGCAACGCTCCGGTCGCGGACGATGGACGCTATACCATTCTCCTCCAGGGTTACCATTACACCAATTGCGCTCCGAACCTGGGGCTGACTCCCGAAGAGCTGGGCGTGCTGGCTCCTCCAAAGGTGGTCACCACGTCAGGGCGGGATGTGCTGGAAGAATACCTCCGGAGCCACCAGAATCTCCGGAGCCAGGTGGAAGGCCGGCTGATTTACATCTGAAACTCTGGTCGCACTCACCAATAGCAGAGCTTCTCCAGAGGCTTGGCGGGAAGGGGCAGCGATTCGTGCTGAAGGGCGCGTGAGGGTTGAGTTATCCTGTAGACTTTGAAGGAGCCGCCTTCTGGCCTGGGAAACTCCGCCAGCTTTTCCAGGCGGTAGCCAGCTCCCTCAAGGCGCTGGATAATGGTTTCCTCTTCCTCAAAGGGGGCAAAGGCCAGGAGTTTTTCCCCGCCGCCTGCCTTCAGGTCCTCGGTCAGTTTTTCAGGCGACGGATACCAGCGGATTTCCAGACCTTTGCCGTCAAGGTAGAAGTTCAGGTGCCAGCCGAGGTAGCGGTGGTAAACGGTGGCGGAGGGCCAGGCGTTCTCCCGGAGGTAGTGGGCCAGCGCCTCAATTCCATCGTAGAGGCTGAAATTGCTTCCAGCCGGGAGGCCGTTGGGCCTCAGGGCAATCTGGCTGGAGAGCAGGACCACGGCAACGGCTATGGCTTTCCAGTTGCGCCTGCCCTTTTCCGCAAGTCCGCGGGCCCAGAGAGCTACGAAGAACGGCGCCAGCGGAAGGACATATCGGTCCCACGTCTGAAAGCTCACGAGCCAGTGGAGGAGGAGCCAGCAGGCCACAAAACTGGCAAGGGTGCGGGCAATTTCATCCCGTTGGGTGGCGGAGGAGCGCAGCAGGGGGAGCAAAGGGAGAGTCAGGATTGCGGCGGGGGGGGGGCGGGCCGCGCCGCCGCCCGGAGCCGCTGCGCCA
>DAOUBN010000308.1:0-3504 GCA_034432815.1 Anaerolineae bacterium
TAGAAAGGTTCCACGACCGCGTCTGGGTTTTTGAGAGCTTCAACGAGCCCAACGACTGGCACGGCGGGAACAGGGCCTGGGTCCACCCATACTGGATGGCTAAAATCCTGAAGGAAATCTACCTGGCCGTGAAGCCCCGCTTTGATGTGACCCTTGTCTCCGGCCCCATCCTGGCCCACGACCTCCCCACCGGCCCCGATGACGGGTCCGGCTACCTTGACGCCGTCTACAAAAGCGGGATAGAAATGCAGAGGTGGGAGGAGGTCCGGAAGGACCTGGGCTCATACCCCCTTGATGGCATCGGCTATCACCTTTACGTCTGCGCCTCCCCCCAATCCACCCCCGACTGCGTGCGCGTGACCTTCAAGAAATACATTGATGCCATCTGGAAAGTGGTAACCAGATACGAGGGTGCCGATACTCCCAAGGGCATATACATCTCGGAATTCGGCTGGCCGTCCGACAACGGCGAGGATTTTCAGGCCAGCATGATAAGGGCAGCCCTTGAATACCTTGCGGGCGATCCCAGGGTTAAGGCGGCGGCGCTCTTCTGCCTCCAGGACTTCGCCGATAAAACCTACGGCCTCTACAGGGCCGGGCCCTTTGAAGCAGCCCAGCGGAAGGCCAGGCCATACTGGGTTTTCCGCTCTCTCCTCACCAGATTGCCCACGGATCTTATACCGGCAGGGGTTGGCAGGGACAAAGACGGCACCCTCTACTGGCCTATCGTGGAATGTTACCTCAGGCACGGGGGGAAGGAAGCCCTCGGCCTGCCCTTTGACAACGGCGGCGGCGTGCCGGTTCACCGCTGGGGCAACGGGTGGGTCCAGGACTTCCGCTCTCCATCGGGACGGCGTGAGTCCATCATAATGCTCAAGCGGGGCGAGAAGAGGGCTTACCTGCTCTATGGCCCGATACGGGAAGAATACATTTACCGCCAGGGAGGGCCCTTAGGGCCTCTGGGCTACCCCGTGACGGATGTATACCTTGATGAGTGGGGGCTTCCGGCCTGCAAGTTTGAAGGCGGAGAAATATCCTGCAGGCCCACCGTTACCCTCGCAAGGGGAGGGAAAGCGTGAGGAGAAGGCTCTTCCCCCTGCTCTTAGCGATCGTTTTCATCGGGCTGGGGATTGCGGCGTGGCAGATGTTCGCTCCCCAGGGATTCGGTTCGGATGAGGGGGGATACTTCGGCACGATTGAGGCGAACGAAGTGGCCGTTTCTTCGGAGACAGGGGGCAGGATCAGGGCCATCTACGTGAAGCGGGGGGACCGGGTTGAGGCCGGGCAGCTCCTTGTGGAGATGGACACCGAGCTTCTGGACCTTCAGATACGCCAGGCGGAGGCCGCCCTGCACATGGCCCAGGCCAGGCTTGCCCTCTTAAAAGCCGGCCCCCGGGAAGAAGACATCCGCAAGGCTGAAGCGGAACTGGCTCAGGCCGAAGCGGCTGCAGATTCAGCCCGCAAAGTCCTGGAAATAGCCAGGGCGATGATGGCCAACCCCCAGGACCTGGACACCCAGATCCACTCCCTGGAAGGCCAGATCAGGGCCCTGGAAGAATCCCTCAAAGCCGCTTACAACCGCATCCAGGCAGCCGAAGCCGAGGTCTCAATGTATAAAGAGATTGTCCCCGCCCTGGAGAAAGAGATCGTGGTGGAAATCCCCATCCCCGGGGGAGGGGTCATCACCAGGACCATAGAGCCGCCCCGGCACCAGATTGACGAACTCCTCTACCAGTGGAACCTCGCATCCCAGCGGCTGAGCCTCGCCTGGGAAGAATACAATTCCCTGAAAGCATCCCTTGACCAGACCCGGAGAACCCTGGAAATCCTGAAGGAGATAAGGGCCAACCCGCTGTCCCTCAAGGAGCAGGTCCACAGGGCCGAGGTCAGCCTTAAGATCTCGGAGGCAATGGTGGAGCTGGCTGAGGCGAAGCTTGAAGCTCTGAAGAGTGGGGCCAGGGCCGAGGACATAGAGGCTGCAGAGGCGGAAGTGGAGCGGGCGAAGGCCTCCCTGGAAGCCCTCAGGAGCAGGCGCGAGAAGTTTTTCCTCTACGCCCCCATAAGCGGGTGGGTGACCACCCAGGCCTTTGAAGTGGGGGAGCTCGTCCCGCCCAATGCCGCCATCCTCAAAATCGCCGACCTCACCGAACTCACCCTGACCGTTTACGTCCCCGAGCCCGATCTGGGCAAAGTCCGCCTGGGGCAGAAGGTCAGGGTAACGGTAGATGCCCTCCCGGGCGAGGTCTTTGAGGGGGAAGTGGTATACATCTCGCCCCGGGCCGAGTTCACCCCCAAGAGCGTCCAGACGAAGGAAGAAAGAGTCAACCTGGTCTTCCGGGTGAAAGTCCGGCTACCCAACCCCGAAGGCAAACTGAAGGCCGGAATGCCGGCCGAAGCCTTCTTCACGGAGTAGCGGGGAATGCGCAGGCTCCTGATCGCCACCAGCAACAGGGGCAAACTGGCCGAATACCTTGAACTCCTCAAAGGTCTGCCCTTTGAGCTGACCTGGCCGGAGAAGGAGGGCTTTGAGCTTGAAGTGGAGGAAAGCCCCACCTCCTACCACGAGAACGCTGTCCGCAAAGCTCTTGCCTGGGCGAAAGCGACAGGCATCCCCGCCGTAGCCGATGATTCTGGCCTTGAAGTGGATGCCCTGGGAGGCGCTCCCGGCCCGCTATCGGCCCGCTACGGCGGGTTAAATTCGGACAGGGAAAAGTATGAACTGCTGCTCAGGGAAATGGAAGGCATCCCCTGGGAGAAAAGGACAGCCCGCTTCCGCTGCATCATAGCCCTGGCCTTCCCAGATGGGCGGGTTCACACCTTTGAGGGGGTGAGGGAAGGGCTGATAGCCCTGGAGCCAAAGGGGGAGCATGGCTTCGGCTACGACCCCATCTTCTTCATCCCTGAACTGGGCAAGCACATGGCCGAATTGACCCTTGAGGAGAAGAACCGGATAAGCCACCGCGCTCAGGCCGCCCGCAAATTGAGGGAATTCCTCAAGGCTTTTCAATAAATTGGGCCGGAAAAGGCTTTTCCCCCGCCCGGGGGTTGCGGGGGGTGCCCCCGCCTCTTTCCTTAAGAGGTGAACTGGTGGTAAGGGGGGAACTCCTGCATCCCCCCACGAGTGGGACCCTGAACCCTGGCGAATCCTCAGCAAACGGGGGTGGGGAAAAACAGGGGGTGCAGGGGGACGGAGCCCCCCTGACGGGGGGAAGTGAGGGGTGTCCCCCCACAAAAACTAAAATTGGGGGCGAGCTGGCACCTCCTGAAACCCGCCCACGAGTGGGACCCTGAAGCCAGGCTCAGCCGCAGCAAACGGGGGCGGGAAAAAGAAAAAAGGGCGTGGGGACACCCCCCGCAACCCCCCGGGAGGGGGCAAAGCCCCCTCCACCCCCATGGAAAGAGGAAAAACAGGGGGTGCAGGGGGACTCCCTCCCCCTGACGGGGGGAAGTGGGGGGGGGCCGCCCATCCATTTTTTTCGCAACCTCGTTTGCGGGAGGTTCGCC
>DAOUBN010000309.1:0-1933 GCA_034432815.1 Anaerolineae bacterium
GCGGGGATGGGCGCCTCCGCGTCGCCTCGTGCCAGGGGGTTGCGGGGGGTGTCCCCCCGCTTTTTCTCTTTTTCCCACCCCCGTTTGCTGCGGCTCAGCCTGGCTTAAGGGGCCCACTCGCAGGCGGGCTTCAGGAGAAGGCAACTCGCCCCCAATTTTGTTTTTGTGGGGGGCACCCCCCACTTCCCCCGTCAGGGGGACTCTGTCCCCCTGTACCCACTGTTTTTTTCCCATTTCTCCTTTCCCGCGGTATAATAAAACTGTCCCCATGGAGGGGGCGAAAACCCGAAGGAGGGTTGAGCCATGAAGGCTGTTGAGGAATACACCTGGTGCCCCGCGGCGCAGGAGATGCTCCGCCAGGCGGATAAGCTGGGGATTGAGACCGCCTGGTGCCGCTACGAGGCTCAGCTCCCCCAGTGCGGCTTCGGAGAGCTCGGGACCTGCTGCCGCAACTGCATGCAAGGGCCATGCCGCATTGACCCCTTCGGCGAGGGGCCTCAGAAGGGAGTTTGCGGTGCCACTGCCGATACCATTGTCGCCCGCAACCTCGCCCGTGCCATCGCCGGTGGAACAGCCGCCCACTCCGGCCACGCTAAACACCTCGCCCACACCCTGCTCCTCTGGGCCGAAGGGAAAGCACCCGATTACCCGGTAAAAGATGAAGCCAAGCTCAGGGCCATCGCTTCCCGCCTCGGCATCCCCACGGAGGGGAAGGACATACCCCAGATAGCCAGGGAAGTCGCCGAAAAGGCCCTGGAGGATTTCTCCGAGAAGGAAACCCCTCTAGCCTGGCTTGCTACCACCGTCACCAGGGGGAGGGTGGAGAAAGCCCTCCAGTATGGCGTGGTGCCAACGGGCATTGATTCCGCAATTTCCGAGATAATGCACCGGACCTCTTACGGGGTTGACGCCGACCCCCTCAACATCCTCCTCGGGGGAGTGAAATGCGCCCTGGCCGACTTCGCCGGCTGCCACATGGCCACAGACCTGGCCGATGTCCTCTTCGGCACCCCAAAGCCCGTGGTCACCATCGCTAACATGGGAGCCCTCAAGCCGGACGCCGTCAACATCGCCCTCCACGGCCACAACCCCGTCCTTTCGGATGTGATCGTGCAGGTGGCAAAGGAGATGGAGGAGGAGGCCAGGGCAGCCGGGGCCAGCGGGATCAACCTGGTGGGAATCTGCTGCACCGGGAACGAGGTCCTGATGCGCCACGGGATTCCCCCCGTCACCCACTCCGTAAGCCAGGAGCTGGTGATAATGACCGGCGCCCTGGATGCCATGGTGGTGGATTACCAGTGCCTGATGCCTTCCCTGGCTACCGTGGCCGAATGCTTCCACACCAAACTCATCACCACGATGTCCATCGCCAGGATCCCCGGGGCCACCCATGTGGAATTCCGGGAGGAGGCAGCCAGGGAGACGGCCCGCCAGATAATCCGGATGGGGATTGAGGCCTTCAAGAAGCGGGACCCGGCCAGAGTCCGCATCCCCAATTACACCCACAAGGCCTATGCCGGCTTCTCCACCGAGGCCATCGTGGAGGCCCTCTCTCAGGTCAATAAGGAAGATCCTCTCAAGCCCCTCATTGACAACATCGTGGCCGGGAACATCCTGGGGGTTTGCCTCTTCGCCGGGTGCAACAATGTCAAAGTTCCTCAGGACTCGGGCTTCCTCACCATCGCCAGAGAGCTGGCCCGCAACAACGTCCTTCTCCTGGCCACTGGCTGCGGAGCTGGAGCCTTCGCCCGCCATGGCCTCCTCACCCCCGAGGCCACCGAAGAATACGCTGGAGAAGGCCTGAAGGCCGTCCTCACGGCCGTGGGCAAGGCGGCAGGGCTGGAAGGGCCTCTCCCCCTCATCCTGCACATGGGCTCCTGCGTGGACAACTCCCGCGCCGCGGATGTGGCGGTGGCTGTGGCCAACAGGCTCG
>DAOUBN010000310.1:0-6993 GCA_034432815.1 Anaerolineae bacterium
CTAAATTGGGGGCGAGTTGCCTTCTCCTGAAACCCGGCCACGAGTGGGACCCTGAAGCCAGGCTGAGCCACAGGGAACGGGGGTGGGGAAATAGAAGGATACCCCTCGCAACCCCGGCATGGGTGCTTCGCCCCCTGCACCCCCTTATTTTCCCCCACCCTCGTTGGCTGAGGGTTCGCCCGCGTTCAGGGGCCCCCTCGTAGGCGAATGGCAGGAGATTGCTCCTCGCCCCCTTTTGTTTTCGTGGGGGGACACTCCCCACTTCCCCCCCGCCAGGGGGACTCCGTCCCCCTGCACCCCCTGTTTTCTTCTTTCGTGGGGGTGGAGGGGGCAGGGCCCTCTCCCGGGGGCGTGGGGGGTGTCCCCCCAGCAAAACAAACCAAAGGGGCGAGAAAGCAACTCCTGCAACCCGGCCACGAGGGGGGCCCTTAACCCCGGCAAACTCCGAGCCAACGAGGGTGGGGAAAATGGGGGTGCAGAGATGAAAGTCCTGGTAACCGGAGCAACGGGATTCATAGGGAGCCACCTGGTGGAAAGGCTCCTGGCAGAAGGATACAAAGTGAGGGGAATGACTACAAGTCCCGCTAAAGCCCTGAAGCTCAGGGAAAAGGGCGTTGAGCCTTTCGTGGGCGATCTCAGGGACTACAGGGCTGTCCGGGAAGCTGTAAAGGGGGCAAAGCTGGTCTTCCACCTGGGAGCCATAATGAGCGACTGGGGCCCGTGGAAACTCTTCTACGAGGTCAACGTCCTGGGAACTGCCAACGTCTTCAGAGCAGCCCTGGAAGAAGGCGTTGAGAGAGTCGTTTACACTTCATCCATAGCGGCGACAGGACTTGAACACTACCCCGGCCTCAAGGATGAGGACTTCCCCCTCACCTCAAGCTCTCACCCTTACTGCCGCTCCAAGGCGGAAGCCGAGAAACTCGCCCACGAATTCCTCGCCCGGGGGCTCCGCCTTGTCATCCTTCGCCCTGTATACGTCTACGGCCCGGGGGAGAGGAATGTGGGGGTTTACACGGTGGCCCGACTGCTCAAGGCGGGCTTCCGCCTCCTCCCGGGCAACGGCCAGAACTACCACCATCGCATCTACGTTAAAGACCTGGTGGATGGGATAATGCTGGCCGCCGCCAGGGAGGAAGCCATTGGCCGAACCTACATCCTGGGCGGTCCTTTGAGGACGGCCAGGGAATTCTGGGGGACTCTGGCTCGCCTGATGGGGACTTCAATAATCTGGGTGCCCATATGGGTCGGCTGGGCCTTTGCCCTGCCCTTTGAGGTGGCATACAGGCTCCTCCCTCTCAAAGGTCCGCCTCTCATAAGCTTCTTCCGGATAAGGATCCTCACCAACAACAACGCCTGGGACTGCTCCCGTGCCCGGAGGGAACTCGGCTTCGCCCCTCGCACCGATATTGAAGAAGGGCTCAGGGAAACCCTCAGGTGGTGGAAAGAGCATGGCTGGCTATAGAGAACGCCTGGCTTTCCTCAGGAAAGCCGGGATCTCCAGGTTGTCCTCGGGGAGGGGGCGCTCAGGCACGGGGAACTTTATGACCCTGGGCTTCTCCTGAGGCTCAACCTTCCTCGCTTCCCGGTTGAACCCGGTGGCGATGATAGTGACCTGAACCTCGTCCCGCATTTCCGGATCCAGCACAACTCCGAAGAAGATCTCGGCATCGGGGTGGGCTTTGCTCTTGACCAGAGCCGCTGCCTCGTGGACCTCGTGCAGGGAAAGGTCGGGGCCGCCGGTGAAGTTGAGGAGGACCCCCATCGCTCCGTCTATGCTTACATCAAGGAGCTTATTGTCTATGGCCGCCTGAACGGCCTTAACGGGGCCGTTCTCCCCGGAGGCTCGCCCCATGGCCATGAGGGCATTGCCGCCATCCCTCATCACCGCGCGGACGTCGGCAAAGTCCAGGTTTATGAGGCCGGGTTTGGTTATAAGCTCCGAAATCCCCTGGACGGCCTGGCGCAGGACTTCATCGGCGAGGGCAAAGGCTTCCCGGAAAGAGACTTTCTTATCGGCCACCTCAAGCAGGCGGTCGTTGGGGATCACTATCAGGGTGTCCACGGCCTTCTCCAGCTCTTCTATCCCTTTCTGGGCCACCGCAGCTCGCTTTTTGCCCTCAAAGGAGAAGGGCCTGGTCACGACCCCCACCACCAGCGCCTCCGCTTCTTTGGCCAGCCTTCCGATTATGGGGGCTGCGCCTGTGCCGGTTCCGCCGCCCATGCCCGCGGTGATGAAGACCATGTCGGCCCCCTCCACCGCCTGGGAGAGTTCTTCAATGGACTCTTCGGCCGCCCTGCGCCCTATCTCGGGGTCGCCCCCTGCTCCAAGGCCTTTTGTCAGCTTCTCACCGATCTGGATCCGGTTGGGAGCTCTGGACAAGAGGAGCACCTGGCTGTCGGTGTTGACGGCGATGAACTCAACGCCTGCGATGCCCACTTCTATCATCCGGTTTATGGCGTTGCAGCCGCCCCCACCGACCCCTATGACTTTTATTCGTGCGAAGTTTTCCCCTGGCTCAACGAGTTTTTCCATAACCCTCACCCCCTGGGCAGGATTTTTATTCGGCATTCAATACGGCAGAAGGGTTCTGAGCCACTCAAGGACTTTTTCCCTCCAGGATCGGGAGGCGCTTCTGGTTCTGAGGATCTTCTGCCGGATGGGCCAGAGCAGGAGCCCCACTGCTGTAGCGTAGGCTGGACTCTCCAGCATTTCCACAAGCCCCTGCACCCCCGAGGGCTTCCCCACCCTCACTGGCATTTCCAGGTGGCGTCTCCCCAACTCTTCAATCCCCTTCATTTCGGCAGTGCCCCCGCATAGAACAAGCCCTGCTGGCAGGAGGCCGGCGTAGCGCGCCTTCTGCGCCTCCCGGTAGAGGAAATCAAACATCTCTTCCACCCTGGCCTGGATTATCTCCGCCATGAAGCGACGGGAAACCAGCTCCTTCCGGTCGCTCCCGAAGACGGTTGCCTCCACCCCCTCATCCTCGCCCACTTCCTCCGCCAGGGCGTAGCCGTATCTCTTCTTGATTTCCTCCGCCGATGAGAAGGGCATCCTCAGGCCGAAAGCGATATCGCTGGTGATCATGTTCCCGCCAATCTCCAGGGAGCTTGTGTAGAGGACGCTCCCGTCCATGTAGATGGCGATGTCGGTCGTTCCGCCGCCCATATCGGCCAGGATGACGCCCATCTCCTTTTCGGACTGGGTCAGGACTGCCTCTCCTGAAGCCAGGGCTGCCAGGACGAATCGCTCAGGCT
Source organism: Anaerolineae bacterium (assembly GCA_034432815.1). Taxonomy (GTDB): domain Bacteria; phylum Chloroflexota; class Anaerolineae; order SpSt-600; family SpSt-600; genus SpSt-600. The sequence goes on from DAOUBN010000310.1 coordinate 3,259, forward strand.
CTATCCCCACCTCTTTCAGGCACTTGCGCAGGTTGTTCAGGGCAGAGGTTGATGCAGTCACTATCAGGACTTCGGCCTCAAGCCTTGAGCCCTCCATCCCTATCGGGTCCTGGATTCCGGGCTGCCCGTCCACGACAAAGTAGCGGGGGATGACGTGGATTATCTCCTGGCTGTAAGGGACGGAGACGGCGCTGGCGGCCTCTATTACCCTGGCCACATCCTCCGCCGTTATACCCCCAGGGCGACGGTGCAGTGCGATCATACCCCGGCTGCTCATGGAAAATATGTGGGAGCCGGTCACGCTCACGTAGGCCCGGGAGACCGTCAGGCCGGCCAGCTTCTCCGCCTGCTCCACCGATTCCATCACGGATTGAGCAAGCTGGGAGATGTTGACCACATTCCCCTTCTTCATCCCCCTGGAAGGGGCGTTCCCGAACCCTATGACCTGGACTATTGTCTCCTCTTTCTCCTCTTCCACTTCGGCTATGAGGGTGCAAACTTTAGTGGTCCCGACGTCAATGGCTGCGGTTACTCTGGCCACTTTTCCCCTCACCTCAGCGAGTAGACGGGCGCATCGGGTGCCCGGACATCTATATAGGCTGGCTTCAGGCCTTCGGCTTCAAGGTGCCCCCAGGTGTAGCGGAAGGCTTCAAGGCGCAGCTTCATCAGGGATGAGTCCAGGCCCAGGTAGACCGGATAGCCCGCTCTGGCCATCAGGATGAAGCCTTCATCGGGGTGGTAGTGAAGCTCCCCTTCCTTCTCCACCCCCAGGTCCCTGAGCCTGAGGGCAACCCTCAGGACAACTCTGGAGAGCCTTTCGCCCGGGCGGACAGGACCGCCGGAATCGTCCACAAGCCGGAAGAGGCCTGCCGTCCCGAGCCTGTTCTCCATTATGACCCCTTCCCGATCCACCAGGAAGGATCTGCCTCCGCTCACAAGTTCCATCACGGGTTCCCTCTCCTCAACCTCAACCACCACCCTGGGGGGAAAGCGGACTGCCACGCTTGCCCTCCTTACTTCGGTGATGCTTTCAAGTTTCTCCCGGCACCGGCCAGAGTTCACGAAGAAGATGTGGTAATATTCAAGCCCGCATAGGGCTTTGACGGCATCGGGGCTGACCACCCTGCCACCTCTGACTGTAACGGGGTAATCGTAGAATTCCCAGGCGAGGCCGGAGTAAAGGAAAAAGGCCAGGACGGCAAGGATAACCCCCAGGGCCGCCCAGCGGTCGGGGGGTAACCCCCTGAGCCTGACCGGAGCAAGGGTTAAAGGACGGATCACGCTGCGGTAGAGGAGGCGTCTCCGTCGGCGCCTCCTGACCGGGTAATGGGTCCCCCTCAATCTTCCTCCGGAGTGTAGGAAATCCTGTTGCGGCTCTTGTCCTCAAACCTTTCAAGGGCCAGCTCAATGAGCCTGTCCAGAAGCTCAGGGTATGGGATCCCGCTGGCCTCCCACATCCTGGGATACATGCTGGTCGCCGTGAAGCCCGGTATGGTGTTGATTTCGTTCACGTAAACCTGACCGGTGTCCCGGTCCAGGAAGAAGTCCACCCTGGCCATCCCGGCGCAATCTATCGCCACGAAAGCCTTTATCGCCAGCTCCTGGATGTAGCGGGCGAGTTCAGGGGGGATTGGGGCAGGGACGATGAGGTCGCTTTCCCCCGGAATGTATTTGGCCCTGTAGTCGTAGAACTCCCGGTGAGGGACCACCTCCCCCGGCACCGAGGCGATGGGGTCGTCATTGCCGAGGACACTGCACTCTATCTCCCTGGCGTTCACTGCCACCTCAACCAGCATTCTGCGGTCGTAGAGGGCGGCAACGTTCAGGGCTTTCTCCAGTTCTTTCCTGTTCCTGGCCTTGGAGACGCCAACGCTGGAGCCCAGGTTGGCGGGTTTGACGAAGCAGGGGTAGCCTATCTCGCTCTCTATCCGTTCCAGGATAAGAGCTGGATCCCTTTCCCAGTGTTTGCGCTTTACCACCATGTGCTTCACAACCGGCAGGCCGTGGGCCATGAAGACGGCTTTCATGGTGGGTTTGTCCATCCCCACAGCCGAGGCCAGAACTCCCGCTCCCACGTAGGGTATCCCGGCCAGCTCCAGGAGGCCCTGGACGGTCCCGTCTTCCCCGTAGGGGCCATGGAGCACGGGGAAAACCACGTCCAGCTCCTGAAGTTTTATCGGCCTTGCGCTCAGGCTGTGCTCGGAAAAATCCAGCCTCATCAGGGCCTTCTGGGTCGGGTCCCCGAGGAGAGCAACGTGGACGTTTCCCTCAAAGACCCCGGACTTCAGGGCCTGGAGCGGGTCACCGAAAGCTATCCACCGGCCTTCCTTCGTTATCCCGATGGGGATGACTTCATATTTGTTCTTGTCCAGGGCCGCAATGACCGATTGGGCGGAAGCGAGAGAGACTTCGTGCTCCCCGCTCCTGCCTCCGAAGAGAACGCCCACCCTGAGCTTTCGCGCCATAATATTTTGCCTCCTCTCAGTTCCAGGGGGGATTGAGTCCGATAAATTCTAACTCGGGCTCAAGTTTCAGGCCAAATTCTCTGTAAACCCTTTCCACTGCCAGCTCCATAAGGCGCAGGACATCGGAAGCTCTTGCCTGGCCGAGGTTCACGATGAAGTTGGCATGCACTGGTGAGAAGCAGGCATCTCCGATCCTGCAGCCTTTGAGGCCCACTTCTTCAATGAGCCTGGCTGCGTATTGCCCCGGCGGGTTCTTGAAGACGGAGCCGGCGCTGGGTTCCCTGGGCTGCTTCGCTTTCCTCTCCCGACGGTAGCGGAACACCTTTTTCCTGAGTTCGGCGGCATCCCCTCTCACGAGGTTGAATTCTGCTGCGAGGATGACGCTTCCCCGGAGCCGGCTCTTGAAGGCGCTATCCCGGTAGGAGAAGGCCAGTTCCCCGGGCTCCAGGCGGACCCTTTCCCCATCTTCTCTGAGGATTTCCACGCTCTCAAGCACATCGGCCATGCATCCTCCGAAGGCTCCTGCATTGCCCACAATGGCTCCCCCTATCGTCCCCGGAATTCCTTCGGCCCACTCAAGCCCTTTCCAGCCCTTTTCCGCAGTCAGGCGGGCGATGCGGGCCAGCCGGACCCCTGATCCGGCTCTGAGGGTGGCTTCTTCTCCCTTTTCTTCCAGTTCAATCCCCCCGCATGCGTTCACCACCACAAGGCCGGGGAAGCCCTCATCGGCCACCAGGACGTTGGTTCCCCCGCCCAGGATAATCCAGGGGACGCCCTCTTCCCGGGCCAGGCTGATGGCTTTCTCCATTTCTTCTGTCCCTTCGGCCCTGAAGAGCAGCCTGGCCGGTCCCCCTATCCGGAATGAGGTGTAGCGGGAGAGGGGCTCTTCTTCTCTGGCTCCTTTCAGGAGCCGGATAAGCTTTTCAATGCTCATCCCAATCTTCACCCCCAATTTGCCCCCTTTTGGAGAAGGAGGGACGCCCCTCACAGCCCCCTGGGAGGGGGCTCTGCCCCCTCCACTCCCTGGTTTTCCCCACCCTCGTTTGCTGAGGGTTTGCCGGGGTTCAGGGTCCCCCTCGTGGCCGGGCTATAGGAGGTGGCTTCTCGCCCCTTGTTTCCCCCTTTAGGAAAAGGGGGAAGATGGCGGGGGGACCCCCCCCGCAACCCCCCGGCATGGGGGCTCCCCCCCCCTGCACCCCCCAATTCTGGGGGGACACCCCCCACGCCCCCTGGGAGGGGGCTTTGCCCCCTCCACTCCCTGGTTTTCCCC
>DAOUBN010000311.1:0-1712 GCA_034432815.1 Anaerolineae bacterium
CTAAATTGGGGGCGAGTTGCCTTCTCCTGAAACCCGGCCACGAGTGGGACCCTGAAGCCAGGCTGAGCCACAGGGAACGGGGGTGGGGAAAGAGAAGGATACCCCCCGCAACCCCCTGGCATGGGTGCTTCGCCCCCTGCACCCCCACTCGCGGGCGGGTTGCAGGAGAAAGCTTTTCGCCCCCCGGTTTGTTTTCCCTGGAGGGACACCCCCATACACCCCAGGATAGGGCGGGGCCTTTTGCACTCCCAGATCCCCGGGAGAAGGCACTACTGCCATGGGACCCCTGGCCCTACGGGTATGCCATCGCGTTTCAGGGGCAGGGGCAGTCCCGCCACCACTAAGACCACGTCGTCGGCGCGGGAAGCCAGCCACTGGTTCACCCGTCCCATTGCGTCCCTGAAAACCCGCCCCATCGGATACGGCGGCACTATTCCCGTTCCTACTTCGTTGGAGACCACGATCAGGGTGAAACCCCTCTTTTTCTGAAGTCCCAGCACCCCTTCCAGCTCGGATACGGCCCCACGCACCAGGGAATCTTCATCCTCAAGGCCCTGCATCATCAAGTTCGACACCAGCAAGGTTACGCAATCCAACAGCACTACCTCGGCATCGCCCAAAGCATCGGTCAGAGATTCGGCCAGGCGAAGGGGTGCCTCCAGAGTCCGCCAGTGGGAAGGCCGCATAGCCCTGTGGCGGGCAATACGCTCTTCCATCTCCCGGTCGCCCGGGGTGGCGGTGGCCAGGTAGAGCACCCCCTTGCTCAAGTTTTCGGCCAGGGCCTGAGCGTAACGGCTTTTACCGCAGCGAGCCCCGCCCAGCACGAGGATGACTTTACCCTGCGCCATTGGCCCACTCCATCACCAGCTTGCGAGAGGAAAAGAAATCTTCAACAGAGAACACTTCCAGGGTCAGCACTGAGGAGCCCCCGCAGCGGCTAAGTTCATCAAGGACGGCGAAAACTTCCTGGCGAGGCATCCGGAGCAACGAGATATGCCCCCGGTCGGCGACGCCGTGAAGGTGCACCACATGGGTGCGCCCAGTATAGCGCCGGATGTAAGGGATGGGATCCAGCCCCATCTGCCACAGGTGCCCCACGTCCAGGCACAGGCCTACTTCCATACGTTCCAGAACGAAGTCAAGCCGCTCTGGGGGGTAATTCTCCAGGTTCTCAACGCAGAGGAAGCGCTCCCCGCCTGCCTCGGCAGCCAGGATTTCCAGAGCCCGGATGCTCCTGGCGCTCCAGCGTTCCCAGGCCAAAGGGGTGCCGGCTGCCAGAGGCTCCGAGCCATCTAAGTGAGCCACGTATGCCAGAGGGCGCAGTTCCCTGGTGGAGCGGATGACTTTCAGCGCTTTCTCAATGGAAATAAGCTGCAGGGATGAGTCCTCCGAGCCCAGGCGGAGGTCAAGGGGAAGGTGAACGGTGTAGGTCAGCCCGTGAAGAGCCGCCAGGTGGTTGAGTTCCTCTACTACGGCTGCGTCGGGCAGATTTGAGCAATCATCAACCTCAAAGAGGACGAGCTCCACGTCGTCCACCAGGGAAGCAAGCCGCCTCACATTAGTCACGATGTCTGCGGGATAGACATAAGAAGTGGAGCCCAGCCTGAACGGGATGGATTCCTTCATCGTAACCTCCAGAGGATGACGAAGGCTGCCAGTGCCACGAGCTCCGAGAGCTCGCAGAGGGCACCGTAAACATCGCCGGTGAAACC
>DAOUBN010000312.1:0-1775 GCA_034432815.1 Anaerolineae bacterium
TTTTCCCGGAGCTCGCGGATTTCTCTGGCCAGGTTTTCAATTTCCCCTGAAAGTTCCCTGAGGGGTTGCATGGCCCTCTCCTCCGCAGCAAATTATACCTCAACGGGATGGGCAGGGGAAATGAGCCCGAAATCCCGGGTGAAGGGGGGTGTCCTCTTCCTTTTCCCACCCCCGTTTGCTGCGGCTAAGCCTTGCTTCAGGGCCCCCCTCGTGGGCGGGTTTCGGGAGGTGCCAGCTCGCCCCCAATTTTACACCCCCCACTTCCCCCCGTCAGGGGGACTACGTCCCCCTGCACCCCCTGGTTTTTTCCCTCTCATGGGGGTGGAGGGGGCAGAGCCCCCTCCCGGGGGCCTGGGGATGTCCCCCCAAAAAATTGGGGGGTGCAGGGGGCTTCGCCTCCATGCCAGAGGGCCTGGGGGATGTGCCCCCAGGAAAAACAAATCAAGGGGCGAGTAGCCCCCTCCTGCAACCTGGCCACGAGGGGGATCCTGAACGTGGGCGAAACCTCAGCAAACGAGGGTGGGGAAAAATTGGGGAGTGCAGGGGGGCAAAGCCCCCATGCCGGGGGGTCATGGGGGGTGTCCCCCCGGGGAAAACAGGTCAAGGGGCGAGCAGCCTTCTCCTGCAACCCGGCCACGAGCGGGACCCTGAACGCGGGCAAACCCTCAGCAAACGAGGGCGGGGAAAATCGGGGGGTGCAGGGGGGTGAAGCCCCCATGCCGGGGGGTCATGGGGGGTGTCCCCCCAGGGAAAACAGGTCAAGGGGCGAGCAGCCTTCTCCTGCAACCCAGCCACGAGTGGGACCCTGAACGCCGGCGAACCCCGAGCAAACGGGGGTGGGGAAAAAAGAGGAGGACACCCCCTTTTCCCCATCCCTCGCCCGATGCGTGAGAGCACTGAAAGGCCCCGGATAGCGCAGGGGGAGCTTGCCTGTTTCCCGGTATTGCTTTATCATTCAAGCAGAAGAATTTGAGGAAAAGCCGCCGTGGGCAAGCTTCTGGCAATAGACATAGGAAATACCCGCATAAACCTGGGCCTCTGGGAAGGGGAAAGCCTCTCCTCCCACTGGTGCATTTCCACCCAGCACCACCGAACCCCCGACGAATACGCGGTCATCATCCTCTCCCTCTTCTCTCAGGTTGGCTTCTCCCCCGGGGAAGTGGAAGGGGTGGTCATTTCCAGTGTGGTCCCACCCCTCACCTCAACCTTTGAGGAGATAAGCCAGCGCTACTTCAACCTCTCCCCCCTGGTGGTGCGGGCCGGGGTCAGGACCGGAGTCCGCATCCGCTACGAGAACCCCAGAGAAGTGGGTGCCGATCGGGTTGCCAATGCTGCCGCTGTCTTCCGGCTCTACGGCGGGCCAGCCTGCGTGGTGGATTTCAGCACCGCCACCATCTTTGACGCCATCTCAAGGGAGGGGGACTACCTGGGCGGTGCCATCGCTCCCGGGATCGCCATAGCTGCCGAGGCCCTCTTCCTCCACGCCGCCAAGCTCCCCAGGGTTGAACTGGAACGCCCCCCCAGAGCCATAGGCACCAACACTGCCCACAGCATCCAGTCCGGCCTGATCTTCGGCTACGCAGGCCTCGTTGAAGGGATGGTGGCCCGCTTCCGGGAGGAACTCGGCCCCGATATGAAGGTTATAGCCACCGGCCCCTATGCCCAGCTAATAGCTGGCGAGACCAGGGCTATCCAGATAGTGGACCCGTGGCTCACCCTGAAGGGGCTCCGCATCATTTACGAACTGAACCGGAAATGAAGCGCTGGCTTCTGGC
>DAOUBN010000313.1:0-10162 GCA_034432815.1 Anaerolineae bacterium
ATGGAAGAGAAACAGGGGGTGCAGGGGGACGGAGTCCCCCTGGCGGGGGGAGGGGGGGGGCGTCCCCCCACGAAAACAAAAAGGGGGCGAGCTGGTATCTCCTGAAACTCGCCCACGAGTGGGAGGCTGAAGCCAGGCTGAGCCTCAGGGAACGGGGGTGGGAAAAGAGAAAAAGGCCAGGGGAACCCCCCGAATCTCCTCTCAAAGAAATGGGCAGCCGCCCATCCTGGTCCTGAAAAGCCATGGAGCTCAGGATTTTGCATTTGCAGCCCCTTGCAGGTATAATAAATTAAAGCCCGAAGCGGGCTATTTTTATTTCCCCAGGAGGTGTGCATGGAGAAACAAGCCAAAGTTTTCTACCTTACCCCCGAAGGCAAGAAAAAGCTGGAGGAAGAGCTTGAATACCTGCGCACGGTGAGGAGGGCAGAGATCGCCCAGCAGATCCACCAGGCCAAAGCCGAAGGCGATGTCTCGGAAAATGCAGGCTACGAAGAAGCCAAAACGGCCCAGGCTTTCCTTGAGGGCAGGATCATTACCCTGGAGAAAATCCTTGAGAACGCTGTCGTAATTGAAAAACCTGAAGGGACCGATAAGGTTTGCCTGGGCTCAAAGGTTACCCTTCTTGAAGAAGGGAAGACCGAGCCCGAAACTTACACAATCGTAGGCTCAACGGAAGCCGATCCGCTCCAGGGGCGCATTTCCAACGAATCACCCCTGGGCAAAGCCCTGATGGGCGCAAGGGTTGGAGACAGGGTAGTGGTCAATGCCCCTGCCGGCCGTATCGTCTTCAGAGTGATAAGCATTGAGTGAACCTCAGGGAGGGCCAATTGCAGGAACTGCCCGATCAGTTCTACCACCGGCTGCGCAAGCTGGAAAAGCTTCGGGAGCTTGGAATTGACCCATATCCGGCGAGGGTCCGGCGTACTCATTCCATCAAAGAGGCGCGGGAGGCCTTTGAGCGGGATGAAGGGTTCGGCCAGGAGAAGGTAACCCTGGCCGGGAGGCTTGTCGCCATCCGCAACATGGGAGGCCTAACCTTCACCCATATAGTTGACGGCACCGGGAAGATCCAGTTGATGTTCCGCCGGGACCTCCTGGGCGAAGAGCGATATAACTTTTTCCTTGATTTCTTTGACCTGGGGGATTTTGTGGAAGCCCGGGGGAGTATTTTCCGGACCCGCACAGGCGAAGTAACCCTTCTCGTTGAAGATTACCGCCTGCTGGCCAAAGCCCTCCACCCCCTGCCCGAAAAGTGGCACGGCCTCCAGGACGTGGAACTCCGCTACCGCAGGCGCTATCTTGACCTCCTGGCCAACGAGGAGGTGCGGGAGATATTCATCGTAAGGAGCAGGATAATCAGGGCAATGCGGGAATTCCTGGACTCCCGGGGCTTCATAGAGGTGGAAACCCCCATCCTCCAGCCCATCTACGGAGGTGCGGCGGCAAGGCCCTTTCAGACCTGGTATCATGCCCTGGAGAGCACTTTCTACCTGCGCATTTCAGACGAACTCTACCTCAAGCGCCTCATAGTGGGAGGATTTGATAAGGTCTACGAGATAGGCAAAGATTTCCGGAACGAAGGCGTGGACGCCCGCCACAATCCCGAGTTCACCATGATGGAGTGCTACCAGGCCTACGCCGATTACCATGACATGATGCGCCTCACGGAGGAAATGATCGCCTACATAGCCAGGGAAGCGGTCGGCACCACCACTATCACTTACGCCGGGAACAGGATAGAGCTTTCTCCCCCGTGGCCAAGGGCCACAATGAGGGAGTTGCTCCTGGAACATACGGGCATAGATTTTGAGGAGTGCAGGGATCTGGAAAGCCTGAGAGAAGCGATAAAGGCTAAAGGGTTGAAGGTGGACCCCAAGCCTACCTGGGGCAAGCAGATTGACGAGCTATTTAAGGAATACGTTGAACCGCACCTCACGGGCCCCATCTTCGTGATGGATTACCCGGTGGAGATTTCCCCCCTCGCCAAGCGCAAGCCCGATGCGCCTCACCTTGTGGAACGATTTGAGGGCTTCATCGGGGGGATGGAGATCGCCAACGCCTTCAGCGAACTGAACGATCCCCTGGACCAGAGGGAGAGGTTCCTGGAGCAGGCAAAGGCCCGCGAGAAGGGGGATGAGGAGACGCACCCGCTGGATGAGGATTTCATCCTGGCCCTGATGCACGGGATGCCCCCCACCGGCGGGCTCGGCATAGGGATTGACCGCCTGACCATGATCCTCACCGATAAGCAATCCATAAGGGAGGTGATCCTTTTCCCTCACCTCCGGGTTTTGTAGCCAGCGGATTGCTCTGGAGGGCTGGGTTTACCGGAACGCTCAAACATCAAAACCCAGCCCTCTCTCTTTGAGGCTAACGAACTTCTGCTTGCCTATGATGATATGGTCCAGCACATCAATGTCCAGGAGCCTTCCGGCCTGAACAACCTGACGGGTGAGGGCGATATCCTCCGGGGAAGGGGTGGGATCGCCCGAGGGGTGGTTGTGCACAAGGATTATAGCCGAGGCGTCAACCTTTATTGCCTCCCTGAAGATTTCTCCGATCCTCGCCGAGGCCATGTTGAGCCCGCCCACGCAGATGGTGGGTATGCTTATAACCCTGTTCTTGGTGTCAAGGAGGATGGTTCTGAGGTGCTCTTTTGGGAGGAAGCCCATTTCCAGAAGGAGGAGGTTTGCGGCGTCGCTGGGGGAGCGCACCACGGGCCTTTCCTGAGGGGAAGAAACCAGGAGCCTCTTGCCGAGCTCAAAGGCTGCCTTGAGTTGTGCCGCTTTGGCCACCCCAAGGCCTTTCTCCGCGCAGAGGTCGGAAAAATCAGCCTCGGCCAGGCCGGTGAGGCCGCCATACCGGGCCAGAAGGCGGGTGGCCAGGGCCAGAACGCTCTCCCCTTCCACCCCGGTCCTCAGGATTATGGCCAGGAGTTCGGCGGTGGAGAGGGAGGAAGCGCCGTAGAGCCGGAGCCTCTCCCGCGGCCTTTCCGAGAGAGGAAGCTCTTTTATGGTGGGATGGTATTCCACTTTCTCGCCCATGAACCCTCCCTGCCTGAGGAGTTTTTCCCATGGCTGAGCGGACCCTCTACATAGCCGTGATTTCGGCGCTTATTATCCTGAGTCTCGCTTGCGGGCAGATAATCACCCTGCCCACGGCCACACCTGCTCTTACTCACCCGGTGGAATCTACCCCTTCCCCTTCTCCCACCTCCACTCCTCTTTCCTTCACCCCATACCCAACCTTCACCCCGACCTTTACTCCAACCCCCATCCTCTACGTAGTCCAGCCGGGTGATACCCTTTCGGGAATCGCCCAGAAGTTCGGGGTGAGCATCCGCATAATCCAGGAGGCCAACGCCATAACCGACCCCCGAACTCTCCAGGCAGGCCAGACCATAATCATACCCCAGGGGGAAGAGGTCCTGCCGGGCACTCCCACCCCGACCCCCACCCCGCTCCCTCTCCAGGTAGCGGGGATCAACTTCTACCGGGAGCCAGGGGGGAGCCTCTGGTGCTTCGGGGAAGTCATCAATCCCGGGGAAACAGTTGTGGAAAGCGTGGCGGTGACAGTCAGGCTCTATGGGCCCGACCGTTCTGTTGCGGCGGAGGGGCAGGCTTTCGTGGCCAGGGACCTGATCCCCCCCGGCGAGAGGGGGCCCTTTGTCGTGGCTTTCCCCCAGCCTCCGGAGTTTTTCTCCGGCTATGAGGTAGCGGTGATCAGCGCCTTCCCCGCTCATTCCCCTTCGGCTCTGGTCCATTCTCTGGTTTTAAAAGAGCACTCTTGGGAGAAGGGGCCCGGCAATTTTTACTCGGTGAAAGGGGTGGTGGCGAACGCGGGGGAAAAGGCTGTGGAAGATGTTAACGTTGTGCTTGTGGCCTACGACGCCTCCGGGAGGGTCGTAGCTCTCCAGAAAACAGTTCCGGGCCGGGCATCCCTGCAACCGGGGGAAGAGAGCGAATTCTACTTTTCCTTCTTCCCCGCCGGCAATCCCCCGGTCACTTACACTCTCTACGTTCAGGGGATAACCCCTCCGTAGGGGCAGGTGCTCCTGGCTCTTGCACACCTGCACCTCCGATTTTGCCCACCCTCGTTTGCTGAGGGTTCGCCCACGTTCAGGGTCCCCCTCGTAACCGGGTTGCAGGAGGGGGCTTCTCGCCCCTTGGTTTGTTTTTAGTGGAGGGCACCCCCCCAGACCCCACGGGAGGGGGCTCCGCCCCCTCCCACCACTGAATTTCCCCCATACCCCTTTTGCCAGAAGCAAAATCATGGTATAATTTCGTCAGCAATGCCCAGAGGAGGCAAGGAATGGCTGAAAATATTTACCCTTTTGCCGCCCGCAATTTTCTTGACGCTTACTCCAACACTGATTACCGGATGCCCCTGCACAATCAGCAACTGGACCGCTTCTACGTCTCCCGCGAGAAAGACGCCTCAAGGCTTGAGCTCCTGAAAAAGGAAATCGTCTGGGGGGCCGAAAAGGGCCTCCCCACCAAGTTCATCCTCTCAGGCCATGTGGGATGCGGCAAGTCCACCGAGCTCAACCGCCTCACCAGGGACCTGGAAAGGGACGAAACCACCCGCCACAACCTCCTGGTGGTTTCCTACTCCATAAACGAAATCCTTGACCTTCAGGGGATTGATTACACCGACATCGCTTTCTCCATAGTGGTGGCCCTCTACAACAAGCTCCAGGAGCTGGACATAGCCCTTTCCCCGGAAGAAGCCCAGAAAGTGTCGGACTGGATAAACAGGGAGGTGGAGACTTTCACCCGAAAGACCCTCCAGGCCGAAGTGGATGTGGGCACGAGCGAAGGGCTCGGTAAACTCCTGAGCCTGATATCCCTCATAGGGATAAGCGTGAAGGGCCGGGGGGAGAGGGTTGAGGAAACCCGCTTCCGGGTCCGGAAGAGGGCCTCCGAACTCAGGGACCTGGTCAATGGCATAATAACGAAGGTGAAAGAAATCACCGGAAAGAGCATCCTGGTGGCGATAGACGACCTGGACAAATTGCCCCGCCGGGAAGCCCTTCAGGTTTTCCGGGAAGAGGGGCCTTTCCTCACCCTGCTGGACTGCATGGCTATCTTCACCGCCCCCATCTCCCTCATGTATGAACTGGGGGATTCGCCCGCTCTGGAGCCTTATAAAACTTATGTGGTCCCCATGTTCAACGTGTTCAAGAAAGAGAACCGGCAGGTCAATGAAGAGGGTGTGGCTAAGCTTGAGGAAATGGTATACAGGAGGGTTCACCCCGAACTCTTTGAGGAAGGGGTGGTGCGGCGCCTGGCCCTGGCCAGCGGGGGAGTGGCCCGCCACCTGGTGAAAATGGTCCAGGACAGTTGCCTCTACTGCGCCACCTTCAACATACCCCGGATAGACCACAAAGTCGTGGACTGGGTCATAGGGGAGTTCAAGAAGGATTATTCCCGACGCCTCTCCCACGAAGATTACCTCAACCTGAAGAAAGTCTACGAACTCAAGGAATGTCCGGGCCTGGAGAACGCCTGGGAATACCTCCAGTCCCTCTGCGTCCTGGAATACTCCAACGGCAATTACTGGTATGACGTCCACCCTGTGGTGGAACTTCTGCTCAGGGAAAAGGGGATGATATGAATCAGGCACAGGTGAAGGAAACCTTCAGCGATCCCCTTGAGAAGCGCTTCCCGGAACAGATAAAGCTCCTCCTTTCCATGGTCCGGATGAGCCGGCTTGGGGGCATCGCCACCGCCGAGTGCGACGACCTGGAACTCAGGGAACGCCTCTTCCGCTACTTTGAGAAGCGCTTCCGGGAAATGAACATTTACCTCTACCAGGTGGAAATCACCGAGGAAGACCTGAACCTGGTCCGGGTTCTGCGGAACCTGACCGACAGGTCAGGCTTCAAGGAGCTGGAGCTCCTCGGCAAATACGACAACATCGTCTTCTTCGTTTACGGGCTGGAGAAGCTCACCGAAGAGGAGCAGGAGAAGTTCCTGGTCTGGCTCAACCTCTTCCGGGATGCCACCACCATAATCCGCCAGCCCATAGTGCTCTGGGCCACGAGCGATTTCGTGGACAGGATGGCCCGGGAGGCTCCCGATTTCTGGACCTGGAAAGGAATGCTCTTCCGGTTTGAGAGCCTCCCCACAGGGGCGATAAAAAGGGCGAAGCTTCCCCCTCTGAAGCGCTACCTCCAGAGCGTCCTTGATGACCCCGATTTCTCCGTCTGGAACGAACTCTATGTGCCCCTCAAGGCCGTGCCCCTCACAGGAGCCAAGATCCTCTTCCCGACTTTCCTCCGCCGCGGGCCTGTTGGAGAGCCTCAAGATGTCATATCCATCCTGGAAAAGGGGGAATCCGCCATCCTCGTGGGGGAGCCGGGCGCCGGAAAAACCACCGTGGTGAAACACCTCACATGGCTCCTGGCCCGCAAGGCCCTGGAACGCTACGACGAGGAGAACCGCCGGCCGCTTCTGATCCCGGTCTTCATCCGCCTCCACCTGCTCCGCAAATTCCACCAGCTGGAAGAACTCGTCCTGAGCCAGCTCCACACCTACGGCCTGAGAGAAATAAGGGACCTGAACGACCTGGAAGGGTTCCTCAGTCAGAGCCCCGAAGCCCTGGATCTTGTGGGGAGGAAAAAGGCCCGCTTCCTCTTCATCCTGGACGGGGTAAACGAGATGCCTCCGGAGTCCAGGCCCGCCCTTGACCAGTTCCTCCACCGTTACCGGGACCACCGCTTCATCATCACAAGCCGCTTCTACGATGAAGCCCTGGCCGGACGGTTCCCTTCCCTTGTGCTCCAGGGGCTGAGGGAGGAGGATATTGAGCTCTACGTGAAAACTTACCTGGGGGAAGAGCGAGGCCGCAAGCTCGCCCAGGTCATAAAAAGCGACCCTGCCCTCAAAGAGCTGGCTTCCAACCCCCTGGCCCTTTCCATGCTCACCAGAATTTACCCCTCAAAGGACGAGGTTTTCCCCCGCAACCGCGGCCTCCTCTTCCAGAAATTCGCCGAAAACCTCCTCCGCCGGACTGAAACGGAATGGTGGGCTCTCCTGGGAAGGACTAAGAGCAAAGTGGCGCTGGAGGTGAGCTGGGAAGCCCTGGCTTACCTCGGCCTGACGATGCAGCGGGAGAAGGCCGAAGCGCTCCCAAGGGAAAGGGTTTACTGGCTCATAAGGGAAACTTCTTTCGGGATGAACGTCAGGGCTTCGGCCCAGGAAGTCCTGGAGGGGCTCCTCTACAGCGGCCTCCTCCGCCTTTCCAGAGAGAGGGATATGGTGGAGTTCATGCACCACTCGGTGCGGGAGTACTTCGCTGCCCTTGGCCTCCTGAGGCGGAATGAGCCCATATCCTGGTATCTGACAGGGCCCGAGGACATAACCTACTGGTCCGGCGTCGCCGTCTGCCTTTTCGGCCTCGCCCCGGACAGAACTTCCCTCTACCGGGAGATAGTCCAGGATGGTTCCGACCCCAGCAGGCTCTGGCTGGCGGCCTCCTGCCTCGCCAGCGTCCTTTCCGAGGGCGAAGCCGAAAAGCTTGAAGCCGAAGTGGGAAGGCAGGCAGAGGATAAGGCCCTCTTCCACATGGTCTGGGGCATGGCCTGCGAGCTCTCCGGGGATTTCGCAGGGGCTATTGAACACCTTGCGGAAGCAGTGCGCTTCAACCCCGACCTCCACTATGCTTATTACGAGCTGGGCTGGATACGCCGGGCCCTGGGGCAGAACAACCTGGCCATTGAAGCGCTCAAAAAAGCAGTGGAACTGTCTCCGGGCTTCGTGGACGCCTACAACCTCCTGGGCATAATCCACTACGAGGAAGAGGAGTATACCAGAGCCATCGCCTATTTCCTCCAGGCTGCTTCCCTTGAGCCAGGCAACCCCCACCACCACTACAACCTGGGCCTCGCTTACAAGGCTCTGGGGGAATACGAGAGGGCGGCAAGCTCCTTCCGGCGAGCCTTCACCCTGAAGCCCGATTACGAAGAGGCCAGGGTCCAGCTGGAACTCGTGGAGAAGGCCCTTGCCACCCCGATCCTCCCCTTCCTCAGGCAGATCTACTTCCTGCGGGATGCTCCCCTGGAGAAGCTTCTCCTCCTCGCCGAGCGCCTCAAGCCCGTGAGCTTCAAAGGAGGGGAGCTCATAATCAGGCAGGGTGAAATCGGCTCAACCCTCTACCTCATATCGGAAGGCAAAGTGGAAGTTTACATCCACGGGCCGGAAGGGCGCAAGGTTACCCTGAGCATCCTCGGCCCCGGCAGCTATTTCGGGGAAATAGCCCTGCTGGAAGAGACCCCTGTCCGGACGGCTTCTGTGGTAGCCTTAACCCCGGTGAAGGGCTGGGCCCTTGAGAAGGAGGACTTTGACGAGGTTATGGTCTCGCTCCCCTCGGCGATGGAGAAGCTGGTCCAGACCCGGAACGAGCGCCTCCAGAGGGACATAAGCCGGGTGCTTGAGGAGCAGGCGGCCCAATCGCCCCTGGTGAAAATGGTGGCTTCCTCCGCGGGCGAGCCTGCCATTGAGCCCGAGCAACCCCTCACTATCCTCATAGCCGATATCCAGGCCTCAACCCAACTGGCAGCGATCCTGGGCCCCAAATCTACTCTCCGCTTCTTGAGAGAGTTCTATCTGGAAATGGCCGAAGCCGTTGGGGCAAAAGGCTTTGTGAAGCAGTATACCGGAGATCAGATCCTGGTTGTTTTCAAGGAGCCGGAGGAAGCGCTCAAAGTGGCTCCCCGGATGCAGGCGGCTTTTGCCCGCCTGGTGGGGCGCTGGCTTGATAAGTATCCGGAACTGCGGGAGCACAGGCTCGGGATAGGGATAAGCACAGGCTCGGTGGCTGTGGACACCATCTGGTCCGAAAGCATAATAGCCGGCTACCCCGTGATCCTGGCCTCCCGCCTCTCGGTCAGGAGCAAACCCATGGGGGATATCCTGGTGGACGAAGCCACCGCCCAGCGGGTCAGGGGCCGCTTCCCGCTTCGCCCCCTCCCTTCCCCTGTCATCGTTAAAGGCTTTGAAGCCCCGGTAAGGGTTTACAGGCTCGCTCCTGAATCCGAAGAGAGCCCGGCCCGGTGATCCCAGGCCAGGATGGCTGGAGCTTTGTTCCGTTACCTTGACAAGCATTCTTTCCTGGGCTTCAAAGTGTGGGAATTCTCCTTCCGGAGCCTTTCCCGCCCTTACGGGCTCTGGTTCCTCAGGCGTGTGGTCCTCCGGCACCCCCTGGCAACCCTCAGGGGCCTCCTCAGATACCGCAGGCTCGTGAGGGAGGGCCTCCTGGGCGGACCCGTAAACCTCTTTAATTCTGGCGATGGGCCAGACCTTCTCGGGGAACCCGGGAATTTGATAATAGCGCCCGGATACTGCCAGAAGCCTTTCGGCTGCCCGGCTGGCCGTTTCAGCCCCGCATGCATCCTGCCCCACCCCTGCCCCGAAGACTGCTCCATCAAGGAAATCATAAGCGCCGGCCTGAAGCTCGGGGCCAGGGTTTACGTGATGACGAGCGCCTTGAGGATCGGGCAGGATGTCCTCCTGCCGGCTCTGGAGAGGAGGGGGCCATCCCGGATCCTCGCTTTTGTCTGCCCCTATTCCCTGCACCCTTTCATCCTGGCCTGCCTGATATGCGGGCTTGAAGGGGTAGTCCTCACCTTCGCCAGGGGAGCCTGTGCCGATTACAAAGCCTGGCTTCGGGCCGACAGGGGTATAAAGCCCGAGCAGACTTCCATCGGCCCTGAGGGGGAAGAATTCCTCCGCAACCTGGGAGCGCTCGCCCCATTCCGGTAACCTGAACTGTCCCCTTAAAAAGGGGCGCAGGGGCTGCGGGGGCTCTCACGCCTTTTCTTCTCTTTTCCCACCCCCGTTTGCCGCGGTTAAGCCTTGCTTCAGGGTCCCACTCGTGGCCGGGTTTCAGGAGAAGCCAGCTCGCCCCCAATTTTTGTTCTTTCGGGGGCACATCCCCCGAACCCCCTGGGAGGGGGCCTTGCCCCCTCCACCCCCATTTTTCGCCCCTGAACGCCGGCTAACCCTCAGCAAACGAGGGCAGGAAAAGGGGGGGGGGGCAGGGGGGCGAAGCCCCCATGTCGGGGGGCTGCGGGGGGCGCCCCCCCGCCCTTTCTTCTCTTTCCCACCCCCGTTTGCCGCGGTTAAGCCTGGCTTAAGCCTCCCACTCGTGGGCGGGTTTC
>DAOUBN010000314.1:0-7420 GCA_034432815.1 Anaerolineae bacterium
CCGTTCAGCAGGCGAACGAAAACCTCCCAGGGCCAGCCAGAGGTCATGTGGTCGGGGTTATTCCTCCCCCAGGTTATGCCTCCAGTGCAGAAGAAAGAGATGTTGACCCGCCGGGTGAGAAGAGGGATTACTGTGGAATTGCGGCAGACGGACATATCGGCAAGGGTGCGGGAGATAATGGCCTCAAGTCCGGCCGAGATGAGGTAGCTCCTGAAGAGGTAGCGGGTTAAACCCTGCCAGCCCCTGAGAGGGGCGAGCTTGCTCAGAGCTTTGTTGACCGCAGTTATGAGCCATGCCCCCGCCGTTCTGCCCTCCACCAGCCCGTTAGAAGAAATTTCCAGGCGGTTGCCGTGACCATCCCAGAGCCACTCCTTCCCGGCTTTCTCCACCATCCCCTTCAAGGTGAAGAAATCCCCCCGGACTATCACGATATCAGGGGCTTCCGGGAGTTTTTCCAGCGGCCCAAGGAGGAAGCCGGCTGTCGGAAATGGGAGCCTGGGAGAAAGGCCGAGCTCGAAGGGGTGGGCAGGCTCTTTGAGGCCCAGGACAGCCGGGGACCAGCGGCAGACCTGAATGGAGCCAGGCAGGATTCTCAGGACTTCCCCCTTTCCGGCAAGGCGAACTGCGTCGCAGAAGGACACGCCCTGGTAAACGGGAAAAGAGGGGTATTGGTCCTGGCCAGAAAGCTTCTTAACTCCCACCATGCCCCGGAACCCCCGTTATCTCCGGGTGGTGAAAGCGCCCCCGGCTCAGAAGGAGGGGAAATTGACGCTTTGCCGTTCCCAGCACCAGCCAGAAAGCCAGGACATCCTGCCGGCGAGCCGGCTTCTCGCCTATCGCCCACTGGATGAACTCCAGAAGGTGCACCACCGGGCGCAGGTTAGGGTTAGCCAGGCGAGCTACCGAGAGCATGGCGAGGCATCCGGCACAGTAGACGCAGGTGGCATCGGCTTTCACCCGGAGGTGGTCCCTGAAAGTAGCCCTGGCTGAAGCCAGGATTGAAAAGGGGTGGTAGGCCGAAAAGGGGGAAAATCCTCCACCGATGCCGCAACAGAGCTGGCTTTCCCTGTTGTGGGGCGCTTCCCTTACCTCTACCCCGATGATGTCCAGGATCTGCCTGGGTATATCGGCGAAGTCCTTTCCCAGAAGGCGCGAATGGCATGAATCCTGCACTGTCACTTTCAGGCCCAGGGGGCGCACAGGTCCGAATTTCCCCTCCCTGAGGCCTTTCAGGATGAGTTCAAAGTAATGGGAAAACTCAATGCCGGAAAAGTCAGCTCCGAACCTGGGGAGCACACTGGTGAGCATGTTGAAGCAAGCGGTGCAGAGGACGTAAACGCGCCTGGCCCCGAGCCGGCGGAACCAGAGGGTCAGCCTGGCAGCCACCTGCTCCACCTGCTCGTATAGTCCCATTCTGAAGAGCATTTCCCCGCAACAGTAATCCAGCCCTCCCCGGATCTCCATTCCCCGGAAAAGGCGGGAAAAGGTAAGATAGGGAACCATCAAGAGATTGCATCCAGAATAGAGGAACTCGGAGGCAGGCTCCGGCCTGCTCCACTCAGCCACAGCCTGGCGCTCCGCAGGCGAAAGGCGGGCGAGGACATCAGTCCGGAAGTTGGGCCGGGCGTGGGGGAGGAAGTAGCGGGCGTAAAGGGGCATGCCCCTCTCCTTCCAGATCTCGTGCCAGCGTTCCAGAATGAGGTTGGCCGGCCTGGCATCATCAGGGCAGAGATTGTTGCAGGCCATGCAGGAAGTGCAGGCTCTGAGCACCCTGGATATTTTGCCTTCTATCAGCTTCTCCATCTCTTCTGCGGCTTCTTCCAGAGGAAGATGGAGGACCGGGCAACGGTGGAAGCATTCGCCGCAGAGGTTGCATCTTTCCCGGGCGAAAGGTTCAAGACCCATAGCGCTCCACCATGGTTATAGCTTTATTGGGGCAGGCCTCCGCGCACCTGCCGCACCCGAAGCACAGCCCTACAAGACGGCTCTTTCCTCCCTCCACCGCCCTTGCCCCGAAAGGGCAAGCCCTGACGCACTTGCCAAGGCCTTCGCAACGGGTTGAATCGGTCCTGGAAATGTAGGGGCCAGGGATGAAAGGGTAAACCTTCTGGCCAAGCTCCCGGTTCAGGATGTAAGGGACGCAACCACAGGAGCAGCAATTGCAAATTACATACTCGGCACCTCCGTGGGCGGGGCAGTGAATGAAGACCATCTGCCACATACCCTGGCTGTGGCAGGCAGTGATGATTTCTTTCGCTTCCTCAACGGTTATGAGCCGGTAATCTCCTGGAAAAGCCTTTCTCCAGGCTTCAACTCCGGAACGGATCACGATGTCGGTTTCCAGAGGATGAAAGCAGGAGCGATGGGAGATGCGGCAACGGCATGGTCCAACCGCTGCAGGGCCATCCAGCCGGTCAAGGAAATCAAGGATCTGAGGGAAAGGGAAAGGCCTGGCGGTATCGCCCAGGTGAGCGAAAGGCGCGGCCAGGGTCCAGCCAAGAACCAAGCGGACGAGAGGCCAGCTACCCAACCTCCTCCATCGGCCTCTGAGGAGGGAAAAGCTCAAGGAAAGGAGGGGAAGCTCAAGGTAGCGGGCAAAGAGGTAAAGCGAGGCCCTTCTCCACAGACTGCCTTCGTCCGGCAAATGGAAGCGTGACATCACCCCTCCTTTACCATTTTACCGGAGAAAGCGTAACAATCGCAAGAGCGAGATAATGGATTGGGGCGAGCGGGAAACCCCTGCAACCCGCCCACGAGGGGGGCCCAGAACCCTGGCGAGCCCCAGGCCAACAAAGATCTGCCGGGGCTTGGCCGCAGGAAGGAGAAGAGGTATAATCCCCGCCCAGGAGGTGAAAACAATGAGGGTTGAACTCATTGCCATTACGCAATATCTGAAAGGCGATGGGAGTCCTGAAGCCCTGCTGGAGCACGCTGGACGGGTGTGCTACCGGAGCAAGAGCAAAGGGGACCCGGCTTCCTTCATCCGCGCCCGGATACGCGATGGGCACGAGAGCATTATTGAGCATGCCTCAGCTACTTTTGAAATAAGCGGGATCTCGCGGGCCTGCAGCCATCAGCTTGTCCGCCACCGGATCGCCTCTTACTCCCAGGAGAGCCAGCGTTATGTCTCCATGGATAACCCGGAGTGGGTCCTGCCTGCCTCCATCACCAGTGACGAAGAGGCCCGGAAGATCTGGGAGGAGTTCGCCGAGAAGGTTAAAGAGGCCTACCGGGCACTCAGAGCCCGGGGTATCCCAAAAGAGGACGCCCGCTTCGTCCTGCCCAACGCCACCGCCACCCGCATCGTGGTCACAATGAACTTCCGGGAACTCCGCCATTTCTTCCGGGTGCGCATCTCCCCTCAGGCCCAGTGGGAAATCCGGGAGCTTGCGGTCCGGATGCTGGAGTTAATCTACCCCTGGGCTCCCGCCGTTTTCGGAGACCTGCGGGACGAACTGCGCCAGAAGTATCCTCAATTCTTCGCCTGTGTGGATTCGGAAGACTCCGCCGGAGGCTTCTGAGGGCTCTCTTTCCTCAGGAAATAGCCAGCGCGGCGCAGGATTTCCTCCAGCCTGGGGATATCCTTTTCCTCCACGAGGGCCACAGTGGGCGAAAGGAGGTTGCCCGTCAACTCCCTGAAATCGGGCTCCTCCCTCAATTTTTCCATGATCCAGGGGGCAGGCGCTTCCAGGACGAGGACCGGGCGCAGGGTGAAGGTTCTGTGGAGCCTTGACCACCGCTTGAGCCCCTGGATCACCGCAGAGGGGAGACGTCCGCCAGTGGCCCTGAAGAGGAATTTGAGGATCATCTCCTCCGTAATGCCTCGCCGGAAAGCCTCCTCAAGGGAAGTGCGGTTTATGAGGTAGAGATAGGCTTCCCCGGTAGAGCCCGTCCAGGAGGCAAACCTCTCCACCTGGAAGCGGTGGTAGAGGCTGGCTTCCCTGGGGACCAGGATGGTGAAATCCTGCCTGACTACAATCGGCTCCTCAGGGCGGGGCTGAACCGGAGCCTGGCTCAGGATTGTTTCCCCCCAGGGGGAGAGACGGAAAGCCACGACCTTCCCCTCTTCGTCCGCCCCGAGCTCCAGAGCGCCGAGCCAGTAAAGGGGCCCCGTTATCAGGAAGCGGATGAGAGCCCCTTCAACCCTGTCCCAGTGCTCAAAGCCCATGAGGTATTCCCCGGTGGTCCGATCGCGGATATACCAGGAATTGTAGTTTCCATCGGGGCGCTGGAAATCAGGCTCCTCTTCCTTCACAAAATTGACGAAAGAGTCCAGGGAAAGCCACTGGCTCCGCGGGCAGCGGGCCAGGAAAGAGATCATGCGCCTGCGGGCCAGGCGGGGATCGTTGCGGCGTCCGGTATCCTCCCAGAGGAGGTGCGGGAGTAGGCGAAGTTCGTTCCAGGAAACGCTCTCAAGCCATGCCTGCCACAGGCCCATCAGCCTCTCGTGGGAGGGTGCTCTGAGCCAGGCCCGGAGCTTTTCCGGGAAAGGCCTTATCTTCCCCGCTTCCAGGGTTAGAAGGCCCAGGGATCCGGCAAGATGCTGGACCAGGGAGAAGAAGAGCTCTCCCCAGGTAGGGGGCCAGGCCTCCCGGCTCTTTATGAAATTGATAATGGCTCCGGCCGTTTCGGGGGGAAGAGCGCCCTCAGGGGTGGCCGTCACCGGCTCTTTCTGGAGGTAAACCAGGTAGAGGAAGAGAGCCTCGGCCAGGTAATGACCGGAGGGCATCGGCCGGGCGGGGACAAAGGGCTCCGGAGATCTGGCACTTTCCGCTGGCGGAGCCGGGATGAGAGCCCTGAGGTCGGTGGGTATGTAGACCACTTCGGCGAGGCCGGATTCAGTCATCTCAAAGGTCTTGAACACAAGGCCGAGGAACCAGAGCCTTTCAGCCGGGCCCGCGGGGTTCTCCCAGGGCCTTTCCCGCAGGAGTCTCGCCGGCCCGAAAGGCCTTATGGGGCCATAGCGGCGGGTGAAAGAAGCCGAGGGAACTTTCCCTCCCCAGCGGATAAGGTTATCAAGGGCTTCGCGCTCCTCAGGTGTCAGGCGCTTCAGGACCTGGCCCAAAGTTTCGGGGTCCTTCATCAGGGCTTCAAGGCGCTTCACGAAATCCTCTCGCCCTTCCGGCCCCGGACTCAACCCCCACTGCCGGGCTATGATTTCCACCATTATGGTTTCATGTTCTAAAAGGCTCTCCCTGAGCCCCTTCATAGCCCGAGGGAAGAACGAAGGAGGGAAAAGTTGAAGCGCTCGTTCAGGAGTTCCTCAAAGCGGGCCACCTTCTTCTCCTGGTAAAAGCGGCTGCGGCCGAAGTAGTTCTCCACAAGCTCAACACTGGTGAAAGTATCGTGGCGGACCAGAACCATGGGAACGCCCACCTCTTCAGCCCGGCCCAGGATTATCGGGCTGGGTCGGATGTTACCGGTGAGGACAATGCACCTGGTGGAGGTTTCAAGGGCGGCAAGCTGAATATCGGGCCTGTCGCCCCCAGTTATTACCACTTTGTTGGGCCGGCGGCGGAAGTAGGAAAGGGCCAGCTCCACATTCATGGCCCCCACCATCACATACTCAATGAGTTCGTCGGTTTTATCGGGGCAGCAGAGGATCTCCCCGTCCAGAACCTCCACCAGTTCCTTCACCGTTATTGAGGCCAGGATCCTCTCATGGGGCAGGACTCCGAAAACCTTAACCCCATGAGCCTCAAGGTAGGGGCAAACCACTTCCTCAACGAACTGCATCCTGGGCCTCGGCACCATGTTTATCACTACCCCAAGGAGCCTGTCCTCCAGGCGGGCTCTGGCTGTGAGAGCATCGTCCACCACTTCCAGATCCGATGAGTATTTTATCACCACCAGAGCCGGAACATTGAGAAGCCTGGTGATTCTGGGAGCCGACAACCCGGCGATGTGGCCTTCCCTCAGGGAGCCCGCTCCCTCCAGCAATATCAGATCCCGATCCTTAGCGCATTCGGAGCAGACCCTCTTCAGCTTCTCCTCAAAGTTCTCCTGGATTTTCCCGGTCAGGATGGCTTCTACGACTTTGGGGGTGAGAGCCACCGGTATCAGCTCCGATGGAGACTGGGGCAGCTGGAAGTAACGCTTGAAGAAGAGGACATCGTCATCCACAAGTTCGCCGTTTTCCTGGCGGGCGGAAGTGCTAACGGGCTTGAAATATCCTACGGAAAGGCCTTCTCGCATGAACCTGTTGCCTATTCCGAAGCAGAGGGAGCTTTTTCCGGAAAATTTCTCAATGGACGATATGTAAAGTATGGCCATTTCTCTCCTCCTCGCCTGGTTTCATGGGCTCAGGGTGATCCTCATGTCCACAGCCATGGCCCCTTTCCCCTCTTCCAGGACCATTAGGGGGTTTATGTCCATCTCCACAATTTCGGGGAAGTCCACCGCCAGCCTGGCCACCCTCAGGATTACGTCCACAACAGCTCTGATATCCCCTGGGGGTTCGCCTCTGACCCCCTTAAGGAGCTGGATGGACCTGACCTCGTTGATCATTTCCTCCGCTTCTTCCCTGGAGATGGGGGCGATTCTGAAGGAAACGTCCTTGAGGATCTCCACATAGATTCCTCCAAGGCCGAACATTACCAGGGGGCCGAACTGGGGATCGCGGCTCATCCCCACTATAACTTCCTTACCTCCCCTGATCATCTGCTGGACCTGGCAACCCCATATGGTGGCATCGGGCATGTAGCGGGTTGCCCTGTAGACCAGGAGGTCAAAAGTATCCCTGACCTCGGAAGGGCTCTGGATGTTGAGCTTCACCCCGCCGATGTCGGTCTTGTGGATGATGTCAGGGGAGGCTATTTTCATAGCCACCGGGAAGCCTATTTCCTCGGCTATAGCAATGGCCTCCTCGGGGGTGCGGGCGAGAGCGGTGCGGGGTCCTTTTATCCCGCAGGCCTCAAGGATGGTCCTGGCCTCGGCATCGCCCAGGAGGAGGCGCCCTTCCCTTCTGGCCTGATCTATGGTCTTCCTGATGGTTTCCAGATCAAAGTCAAAAGCTGGATACTCCGGGAGGGGCCTGTTCAGCCATTCCCTGTATTCCCACATGGCTCTGAAAACCGCAACAGCTCGCTCAGGCACATCGTAATTGGGGATGCGGTATTGTCTGAGGATCCGGGCCCCCTTTTCGGTAGTGGCGCGCCCCATGAAAGAGGCCAGGACGGGTTTGGAGTAACGGGAAGCTATCTTCCCCACGGCTTCGGCCGTTTCCTCCACCTGGGTCATAACCTGCGGGGTCAGGATGACCAGGACCCCTCCCACGTTCTGGTCCCTGAGGACTGCCTCCAGCGCTAAGGCGTAGCGGTCGGCCAGGGCATCCCCAAGCACATCCACAGGGTTGAGGACGCTCGCCGCCGGTGGCAGGTTTTCCCTCAGGAAAGCCATAGTCTCGGGGGACAGGCTTGCA
>DAOUBN010000315.1:0-3054 GCA_034432815.1 Anaerolineae bacterium
CCCTGAACCGCTCGGCGTTGAGGCCTTCCCGGATGTAATTGAGCTCATTCCGCAGGGTGAAGGAAAACTCGTCCACGATCTCAAGGGGGTCGTAGATCTCCATCAAGGGGGTCTGCCGGGCGAGGTGAGCCAATTCATTGAGGATCTCCAGGTCCTCCTCAATCACCTTCTCAATCCCCGGGCGCTGGACCTTAACCACCACCCTTTCCCCGGAGGGGAGGGTCGCTCTGTGGACCTGGGCCAGGGAGGCGGCGGCGATGGGTTCGGGCTCAAAGGAGGCGAAGGCCTTTTCCAGAGGCGCTTTCAGTTCTTCCTCCAGGAGGTTCCGGATCCCATCCCAGGGGGCTGGGGGGACCATGTCCTGAAGTTTGGCCAGTTCCCGGATATAAGCCGGGGGGAGGAGGTCGGGGCGGGTGCTCAGGATCTGGCCGAATTTGATGAAGGTTGGCCCCAGTTCCTCCAGAGCCATCCTGAGCCTCTGAGGGGTTCCCGTTTTGATAGCTGGCTCGGGGCGAAGGCGCCTGGGGAAAGGGAGGAGCTCCCTCGCCCCAACCCGCTCAAAGAGGTCTTCCAGCCCATATTTTATCAGTATGCTGACGATCTCCCGGTATCGGCCGAGGTGGGCGTAAGGGCGGAAGAAGGGCAACAAATTTACCTCCCCCGGAAGAAGCGGGGCCTGAGGAGCTTCTTCAGGGTCTGGATATTCTCCCTGGCTGCCCTGTAACCTGCCTCAATGATTTCGGGGGCTTTATGGAAACCCCAGAGGAGGGACACATCCCCGTTAACGGGGGGACAGATCAGGAGGTCGGGGTCTGCCTCGCTGAGTTTCTGCTCCCTTATCTTCTTGGCCATTACCTCCACCGTCCTCCAGAGGACGGAGAAGACCGGCGGGTTTCTGGAAGAGATCACCGGGGATTTCTCCTCTTCCATCCCCACATCCACCGCCACGACCACATCGGCTCCCATGCGCCTGACCACATCGGCCGGGAGGTGGTTGAGGATCCCGCCGTCCACCAGGATCTTGTCCCCGAGGCTATAGGGGGCGAAGAGGCCGGGGACGGAGGTAGTGGCTCTCACGGCGTCCGCAATCTTGCCCTCCCTTATGACCACTTCTTCCCCGCTGACCAGGTCCACCGCCACCAGGGCCAGGGGGATGCGGGTGTCGTTGAAGGTGGCATTGCCGAACTTTTCCTCAAAGTAATCCATGAACTTCTTGCCTTCAAGGAGGCCCTTCCAGGGGAGGGAGAAATCGGCCAGGAGGCTGGCTATGGAGGTGAATTTCCCCATCCTGAGGGCTTCTTCCTCCATCTGGGCGGGGGTGTAGCCCAGGGCGTAGGCGGCAGCGATGAAGCCGCCCATGCTGGTGCCGGCGATGCAATCCACCTTTATTCCCTCTTCTTCCAGGGCTTTGAGGACTCCTATGTGGGCCAGCCCCCTGGCTCCTCCTCCGCTGAGGGCAAGCCCGAGGGAAGGTCTGAGCCTGAACTTCATACCGGCATAGCCCTCTCGTCAAACTCCACCCCCAGGACCCCCGGGGTCTCCTCCGCCACTTTCCGGACAATCTCCCTGGCTTCTGGAGGGACATTGCCCCTGAGCCTGACCTGTCCCCTTATCACCACAACCCTGATGGAGCGAGCCCATGGCCGGGTCCGGGGATCGGATGCGAGCCTCTTTGCGACCTCTTCCTCCAGCTGGGAATCCACCAGGAGGTTGTTGATCACTTCCCTGACGCCGGGAACCCCCCAGGCGAGCCTTGAAGCCATCTCCTTCATGGCCAGGGAACGCACCACTCCGGTAAGTTCAACCCGGCCATCTTTGACCTCCACATTGATGGGGCAGAAGCTTTCCCTTATGGGAGGATAAGAGAAAAGGGCTTCCTCCACCAGCAGCTTTATTTCGTCGTTCATGGCTGCCCTCCGGGGAGGTTTTTTTACTTTGATTCAGCTTTCTTGAGCCTCCGGCTCAGTTCTTCAATATCCGCCTTCGTGGCCAGGCCCAGTTCCGAAAAGGCCTTCTGGAGCTCCTCCCTGACCACTTTCCGGATTTCCTCCCGTTGCTTTTCCCCCCTGGAGATCAGCTCTTTGCGGTAGTCCTCCCCTTTTCTGGCTATTTCATCCACCTTTTCCCGGGCCAGGGCTATCATTCCCAGGCCGATCAGCAGGGTCTTTTCCGCCATCTCCTTCACTGCTTTCATCGCCCACCTCCTGTGGGATTAAGTTTTGCAGGAATTCACCTGCAAGGTCTGCCAGAGCCCGATGGGCTTCTTCCCCCATTTCGACGAGGGATCGGCGGAGCATCTCCACGGAGAAGCCGCCGGCGAGGGCCAACCCCGCCACGAAGCCGGTTATGGCTCCGGGCAGGCGCATCGCCCTGAGGAGGGAGCGGAGCTCCGCCACCTGACCTTTCCTGAGGGCCCCAATCAGGGCTGAAAGGGTTACGGCGGACAGGCCAGCCATGAAGAGGAAGGGGGAAGGGTTCTCAGGCAGTTCCCGCAGGAATTCCTCCCTGAGCCTTTCGGGGTCGGAACGCGCCGCTTTCTCCGCAATCCTGGCCAGGAAGGAGCGCACTTCCTCCAGCTCCTTCCCGAGGCTCCTCCAGTCCATTGCCTGCGGCGCGGGCAGGAACCTAACCGAGGATCGCCCGGGCCCTCTCCGGGAGCTATACTCCCTTGAGACGAGCCCGAACTTCTCCAGGGCGCAGAGCATCTCGTAGGCTGTGACTCTGGCTATGCCCAGTTTTTTCGCCACAAAGGCGTAATGGAGGGGCTGCCCGTCTTCCCGGTATAACTCCAGGAACTTGCTCAGGAAATCTTTTTGCCTCGGCGTGAGCTTCAAGGCTATCCTCCTTTCCGAAAAAACCGAAAATATTATAGTCCCGAAGCCTTCCGGTGTCAAATCCAGCAAGGGCGCACAGGGTTTTTCATGGGGGTGGGGAGGACCTTTTCCTTTCCCGCAGGCCGGGGGATGTCCCCCAAAAAGAAGGAGTCCAGGGGGCAAATCCCCCTGGCAGGGGGCCTGGGGGATTTGCTCCCAGTAAAACAAATTGGGGTGGAGG
>DAOUBN010000316.1:0-3484 GCA_034432815.1 Anaerolineae bacterium
TCGGGCTTAGCCGTAGCAAACGGGGGTGGGAAAAATGGAAAAAGGCGGGGGACACCCCCCGCCCCCCCGGCATGAGGGCTTCTCCACCCGCCACCCCGATTGAAACAAATGGGGGTGGAGGGGGCAAAGTCCCCTCCCAGGGGGTTCGGGGGATGTGCCCCCGAAAAAACAAAAATTGGGGGCGAGCTGGAATCTCTTGAAACTCGCCCACGAGTGGGAGCCTGAAGTCGGGCTTAGCCGTAGCAAACGGGGGTGGGAAAAATGGAAAAAGGCGGGGGACACCCCCTACTCCCCCCGTTAGGGGGCTCTGTCCCCATGCACTCTTTCTCTTACCTACAGTCTTGAGGCCGCCACCACAACCTGCCCGAGGCTTATGCCCCCATCGTTCGGGGGAACCTGGGAATGGAGGAGGACCTGAAAGCCCTCCCTTTCAAGCCGGAGTGCCGCCTTCTCTGTGAGGAGCCTGTTCTGGAAGCATCCCCCTGAAAGGGCAACCTTCTTTGCCCCCACCCTCAGGGCTACCTGAACCATGCCCTCAACCAGGGCATTGTGGAACCGAGCCGAGATCACGCCAGCTCCCACCCCCCGCCTCAGGTCCTCCACCACTTTTTCTACCATTGGCCTCCAGTCCAGCACGATCACCCCACCCTTTTCTTCAAAGTCCACAGGGTAGCAATCCTCGCAGGAGGGATCGGCAACGAATTCCAGAGCCATGGCGGCCTGCCCCTCAAAGCTAACTTTCTGGCACAGCCCGATCAGGGCCGAAATAGCGTCAAAGAGGCGCCCAGCGCTGGTGGTGACGGGAGAGTTGAGGCCCCTTTCCAGCATCCTGGCCACTATCTTCCGCTCGGAAGGGGTGAAAGATGCCACCGGGGGTAGATCATCCATGGCAAAAGCTTCCTCTCCATACGCTTCCCGGAGGACGGCCAGAGCCGTTCGGCGAGGCTCTTTGACTGCCGCTTCCCCTCCAGGAAGGCGGAAGGGGCGGAGGTGAGCCACCCGCTGGAAACCCGATGCGTCTCCCAGGAGAAACTCTCCTCCCCACACCGTCCCGTCGAGCCCGTAGCCGGTCCCATCCCAGGTGACGCCCAGGGCTTCTCCCTCTACCTGGTTCTCTGCCAGGCAGGAAGCCAGGTGAGCGTGGTGGTGCTGGACCGGGATCAGGGGCTTATCCTGGTTGCTCCGGGCCCAGAGGGTGGAAAGGTAATCAGGGTGGAGGTCGTGGGCGATGGCGACAGGAGTCACCTCGTATAAGCGGAGGAAATCGGCTATAACCCTCTCAAAGGCCTGAAAAGCCTCCGGCGTTTCCAGGTCCCCTATGTGCTGGCTTATGAAAACCTGGTTC
The DNA here is from genome assembly GCA_034432815.1 of Anaerolineae bacterium. Taxonomy (GTDB): domain Bacteria; phylum Chloroflexota; class Anaerolineae; order SpSt-600; family SpSt-600; genus SpSt-600. The sequence goes on from DAOUBN010000316.1 coordinate 1,346, forward strand.
CCCACGCTCAAGGCCACAGTGTTCTTGAGATGCGCCCCCACGGCCAGGATCGGGGGGATCGGCCTGGAAAGGAGCACAGGAAGCGGGGCATAGCCCCTGGCACGGCGCAGGAGGCGCGGTTTACCCAGGACTATCCAGGCTACGCTATCGTCCACATGGCGGACTATCGGGCGGTTGTGGACAAGGAAAAGCTCGGCTATGCGGCCGAGACGCCTGAGAGCTTCCCTCTCATCAGTGCAGATGGGCTCATCGGTCAGGTTGCCGCTGGTAGCCACAATGGGGAAATCAATCTCCCGAAGGAGCAGGTGATGGAGAGGGGTGTAAGGGAGCATTATTCCCAGGTTAGGGTTCCCCGGAGCCACGTTTTCGGCCACGGGCGCCCCTGGCCTGCGAGGCAGGAGCACGATGGGGGCTTCGGGTGAGGAAAGAAGCGCTTCGGCTTCGGGAGTGAGCTTGCACAGGAGCCTGGCCTGCTCCAGGTCCCTGACCATCAGGGCGAAAGGCTTTTCCCGGCGGGGCTTCCTCTCCCTCAGGCGCTGGATGGCCTCACCGTTGCGGGCATCCACCATGAGGTGAAACCCGCCAAGCCCCTTGACCGCCACTATCTTCCCCTCCCGCAAAGCCGATGCCGTCAGGCGCAGGGCTTCGTCCCCAAAAGCCAGTGTTCTCCCCTCCCGGTCCCAGAGCTCCAGGTGGGGGCCGCAGACCGGGCAGGCGTTGGGCTGGGCGTGGAAGCGACGGTCGGCAGGGTTGTGGTATTCGGCGGCGCAATCGGGGCACATGGTGAAATGGCTCATGGAAGTGTTGGGCCTGTCGTAGGGGAGGGCCCGGATTATGGTGAAGCGAGGACCGCAGTTTGTGCAATTGGTGAAGGGATAACGGTAGCGGCGATCGGCGGGGTTCAAGATTTCGGCAAGGCAATCGGGGCAGGTGGCGATATCGGGGAGAACCTGGACGGTCTTCTCCCCCTGCTCCAGGCTGTGGCGGATCTCAAAGCCGTGATAGCCAACAGGCTCAAGCCAGGCAAACTTCAGGGTGTGGATTATGGCCCTCGGAGGCTTCTCGGCAGGCAACCTCTTCAGGAATTCTTCCAGGGCATCCTCTTCCCCTTCCACCTCAATGAGCACACCCCGGGTATCGTTCACAACCCATCCGGAAAGATGCAGGCCCGTGGCGAGTCGGTAAACGAAGGGACGGAACCCAACCCCCTGAACGGCCCCCTTGATCTCCACTAAAAGGCGCTTCTTACCTTCTGGAGCAGCCATTTCACCCACTCCTCAAACCCTTCCCCCGTCCGGCAGGATAAGGGGAAGATGGGGACATCAGGGTTCACCATGAAAACCCCGCGCCGGAAGTATTCCGGATCAAAATCCAGGAAGGGCATGAGGTCAACCTTGTTGAGGATCACGGCATCGGCCACGGCGAAGATATCGGGGTATTTGTAGGGCTTATCCTGGCCTTCGGGAACGCTGGAGATGACGATGTTGAGGTGGGTGCCCAGGGGGAAATATGCGGGGCATACGAGGTTCCCCACGTTTTCCACAAAGAGGAGATTGATTTCCTCAAGGGGCAGGCGTTTAAGGGCCGTCCGGACCATGGGGGCGTCCAGGTGACACCCGCCCCCGGTGTTTATCTGGATAACAGGGATCCCCCTGGAAGCTATGAGCTGGGCGTCCAGGCTGGAAGCCACATCGCCCTCAATAACGCCGACTTTTATGTCACCAGGGAGGCGCTCTACTGTCGCCAGGATGAAGCTGGTCTTCCCGGCCCCCGGAGAAGCCATGAGGTTGAGGGAGAAGATCCGGCTGGAATCAAGCATGCCCCTGTTTTCCAGAGCTACTTGGTCGTTCGCCCTCAGCAGTTCCTTCATGACCGGGAATTTCATCCCTTCCCCCTTCTGCACCACGCTTGGGTAGTATTATACCACAGCGCTCCTTAATTGGGTAGGTAAAGCCGGTCGCCAGGGCTTTTCAGTGCTCCCAACGGGGACACAGGTGAAAAGAATGTGGGGGCATGGGGGCTTCGTCTCCTGCCAGAGGGTCTGGGGGATGTGCCCCTAGGAAAACGAATTCACGGGGGTGGAGGGAACTTTGCCCCCTCCCGGGGGGTTGCGGGGGGTGTCCCCCCGCCTCTCTTTCT
>DAOUBN010000317.1:0-7754 GCA_034432815.1 Anaerolineae bacterium
GATCTGGCCGGGGGATTATTCAAGCAATAGGGCCCTGGCCGCCCCCCCCGCCTTCCCCCGCCAGGATCCGGCCATAAACTTTGACTGGGGGACCGGCTCGCCCGACCCCCGCATCCCGGCAGACGGCTTCTCGGTCCGCTGGACTGCCGATGTCTTCTTTGACCAGTCCGGCTCTTACACTTTCTACGCCCGCACCGACGACGGGGTAAGGGCGTGGCTGGATTCGGCTCCCCTCATTGACGCCTGGTGGGATCAGCCGGCCACCCTCTACTCCACCACCCGCTATGTTGCCAGGGGCACCCACAGGCTCGTGGTCCACTATTACGAGAACACGGGCTTCGCCACCATAAAGTTCTGGTGGACCCCTGGCCCCATTCCCCCCACCGAGGCCATCGTGGTGGATGAACTCAGCCCCGGCTTCACCTGGGGAGGGCCCCTGAGGGGCCGCCACGACGCTTCCGTGGGCTATGGAGGGCACACTTACTGGACCCGCAATGCTACATACAACCTGGAGAACTACGGGATATGGAAGCCCTCCCTGCCCAGGCCTGGCTACTATGAGGTCCTGGCCTTCATCCCCAGACAATACGCCACCACCACAAGAGCCCGCTACCGCATTTTCCACAACGGGCAGCGCCACGACAAAATCATTAACCAGTCCCTCTATTCCGATAAGTGGGTCAGCCTCGGCACTTACTACTTCAATGCCCGGGGGAACGAGTTCGTTTTCCTGGGGGACAACACCGGCGAGCCTTACCTGAGCCGCCTCATCGCCTTTGATGCCATAAAATTCGTGCCCAGATGAAAGCCTAGGCGATGGGGAACAAGAAATTTGCTGAGGGCTTGCTCAATTTTAAGCTGGAGGGCAAGCGATGAAAAGGCTCAGATGGTGGGATTACATCACGATTAACATTTACTGGCTTGGCCTCAACATTGCCTCCGGCAGCATAACCCCGATAATCCTCCCTTTCCTGGTAGCCAAATTTGTCCCTCCTGAGGTCAAGGGAACTTACCTGGCTTACGTGAGGGTGGCTGGCCTGGCCGTGGCCATGATGATCCAGCCCATGGCCGGTCTCCTGAGCGACCGCAACCCTTCCCGCTGGGGCAAGAGGAGGCCCTTCATCTTCGTGGGCACGATGCTGGACATCCTCTTCCTGGCCATAATCGCCATGGCCAGGGATTACTGGACCCTCTTCGCCGGAATCCTCCTGCTGCAGTTCTCCTCCAACATAGCCCACGGCGCTCTCCAGGGCTTGATCCCTGACCTGGTCCCCGAAGACCAGAGGGGGAGGGCTTCGGGCGTTAAAGCCATCATGGAGCTTCTGCCCATCCTCCTGGTAATATTCGTCGGCCCGCTGGTGGAGAAAGGGTACCTCTGGGCAGCCATCGGCTTCATAATGCTCTCCTTCCTGATAACCATGGCCATCACCTTAGCCTTTGTCCGGGAAGAACCCCTCAGGGAGAGGCCGGCGGAGCCCCTGGCCGAACCCATCCTCAGGCTCGTGGCCCTCACCGCCCTCTTCGTGGCTATAACCCAGCTTTCCCAGCGCTTCGTGAGCTGGGTTGGGGGGCAAGTGGGTGCTACTGGGTTTGGCATCGCCATTGGGGGGCTGGCGGGGCTCCTGGCCATGGCTGGTTCCATTATTATCGGGGTCTATTTTGCGGCCAGGGTCGGCCTTGGGAGGGAAGCCACTTTCCACTCGGGCTTCATCTGGTGGGTGATAAACCGCCTTCTATTCCTGGCGGCCGTAAACTCCATCCAGAGCTTTGCCCAGTATTTCCTGGCCGATGTCCTGAGGGTTGAAAGGCCCGCCACTCTGACGGCTATTCTCATGGCCGTGGTGGCCCTTTTCCTCCTGCCTTCCGCCCTGGTGAGCGGATGGCTTTCGGACCGCTTCGGGAGGTTCAGGCTCGTGCTGGCCTCCTGCTTCATAGGTGCCTTTGGCACTTTCCTGCTCCTTCTCTCCCCCAATGTCCCGATGGTTATGCTCAGCGGGTGCATAATAGGCATTGGAGCCGGCATCTTCATGGCTACCAACTGGGCCCTCGGGACCGATATCGTTCCGCCGGATAAGGCCGGGCTTTTCCTCGGGATTTCAAACCTGGCGGGAGCGGGAGCCGGGATAGTGGGAGCAGGAATAGGTGGCCCCATGGCCGATTTCTTCAACCTGGCGAGGCCTGGCCTCGGCTGGCTCGTAATTTATGCCCTCTACGGAGGCCTTCTTATCCTGGCCGCCGTGACTCTCTACCGGGTCCGGCCTTCAGCACGGAAGCCGGCTTAATTCCAGAGGGGGCCTGCTTTTCAGCCTGGACGCGCCCTTTCCCAAAGGAAGAAGCAGGGGGAGTCTATCCCCTCTCGGGGACGTGGGGTGTCCTCTGTTTGCTTCGGGTTTGCTGTGGTTCAGGGTTCCCCTCGTGGCCAGGTTGCGGGAGGGGGCTGCTCGCCCCCAATTTTTAAAGAAGGAGACGGGGGACACCCTCCGCAGCCCCCTCCACCCCTGTGGAAGAGGAAAACAGGGGGTGCAGGGGGACGGACTCCCCCCCACGGGGGGAAGTGGGGGGTGTCCCCCCATCTCTTCTTTCCCCACCCTCGTTGGCTCAGGGTTTGCTGGGGTTCAGGGGTCCCCCTCGTGGCCGGGTTGCAAGGGTTGCCTTCTCGCCCCTTTGGTTGGTTTTTCTGGGGGCACATCCCCCAGGCCCCCTGGCATGGGGGCTTCGCCCCCCTGCACCCCCCTGATTTTCCCCACCCTCGTTTGCTCGGGGTTTGCCAGGGTTTTGGGTCCCACTCGTCACCTGAGGGCAGGAGATTGCCCCTCGCCCCTTTGAGCTAATTTTTCTGGGGGGACCCCCCCCAGACCCCCCGGCATGGGGGCGAAGCCCCCTCCACCCCCATGAAAAGGGGGTGCAGGGGGACAGAGCCCCCCTGACGGGGGGAAAACCAAAATTGGGGGCGAGCTGTCACCTCCTGAAACCCGCCCACAAAGGGGACCCTGAAGCCAGGCTCAGCCTCAGGGGACGGGTGGGGGAATTTGCTTCAGCCCGGTTTGGCAATTTCCTGGCTCTGTGCTAAAATTTGCCCAACCATGAATGGGGATAATCCCCTGGAAGCCTTAAGGAGTTGAGCCTGGAAGCGGTCCCCGCTTCCTGGGCTTATTTATTTCTCCCAGGGAGGTAACTGCTCATGGGTAACGGAAGCTTTCTGGACCTCTTAACCCAAATCTTTGAGGGGAAATGGGGGAAGTGGGTGATAAACCTGGTCGTGATACCAGCCCTTCTTTTTGCTGCCCTCTGGCTTCCCCCTGTTTCCCTGAGGGAAAGGGTCCTGGAAGCAGGCTTCACCACCATTGACGACGAAACAGGCGGTTCCGTTCTGGACCCTGACGGCACCCAGATCACCATCCTGCCAGAAGGAATGGAAGCTCCTTTCCGGATACGCCTTTCCAGTATCCCCCGTGTTGATTTCCTGCGAGGGGCTGGCGGGATGGCGGAAGCAGCCAGAAGCATCCCGCAAAACCTGGAGATAAAAAGCCCCCTCTACAAAGTGAGCTTCAGAGGGACAATGCCCGCCTCGGTGATCCTGACCGTCCCCATCCCCAACGATTCCGAACCCCACGAAACCCTTGACCTTTACTTCTGGGATGGCTCGCGCTGGCAGTGGCTTCCCCACCAGCTTATACCCGAGGACGAAATCCTGGAAGCCCGCATAGATTTCGTCCCTCAGGCCTTCGCCGTGATGCAGACCAAGCTTACCCCTCCCCTTGTCTCGGCGGACCTCCCGCACGGCGGTTCTCTGCCCCCTGAGGCTAAAGAATCCCTGGTGGAAATTAACCCCCAGGGCCTCTACCTGGAGGGGGATGGGACCATCGGAGGCAAAATGCGGGAACTGGCTCCGGATGAGCGCGTTGCCTCCTTCTTCATAATCCCCACCATCACCAACTGGGGATCCGATGGCGTTGTCCGGAGCGATTACATTGACAACCTCCTTGTGGACCCGAACCTCCAGGACAGGCACATAAGGGAAATCCTCAACTTTGTGGTGCAGAACCACTACTCCGGCATTGACATTTACTACCGCGAATTCAGCCCCGACCTCAAGGCCGAGTTCGTCAATTTCATCCGCAAGCTTGCGGATGCCCTCCACAGGGAAAACAAAGTCCTCTCCATCCGGGTTGACCTCCCCACCCAGATAGCCGAGGACCGCTGGGACACCGGGATTTACGACTGGCACGCTCTGGGCCAGGTTGTGGATCTCTTCAAGATCCCCGCCATACCCGATCCCAGAGCTTATGCGCCTGGAGGCCAGATGGAGCAACTCCTGACCTGGGCCACCGGCCAGGTGGACCGCTACAAGATCCAGCTTGTGGTCTCCACAAGGAGCGTGGAGAGGGTTGGCAACACCCTGACCCTGAAGCCCTATGCCGAAGTTCTGGAAACCCTGGCCGCCTCCATAAGGACCGATAAAGAAGTGGTGGCGCCGGGCGAAGAAGTCACCTTCACCCTGGAAGGCCTGGCCCAGATCGCCGGGATCCAGCACGACCCGAGCACCGGCTACTACTGGTTCAGTTACGCCGACCCCTCCGGAGCCGAGCATGTGGTCTGGATTGAAAACGCCTCCAGCCTGGCTCGCAAACTCCAGCTGGCCTCCCGCTTCAACCTCAGAGGCGTTGCCATCCAGAACCTCCTTGAAGAGGAAAACGATCACCTTGTCTGGGACGTGATCCGTGGCTTCCACGAGTTTGCGGTCCAGAGCGTGGAGAGCAACTTCGCCGTTACCTGGAAGATCCAGGACGCCCACGGCGTTGTTCACGCCCAGGGCACGACTCCCCTCCAGGGAGCATCATACAGGTGGCAGGTCCCGAACCTTCCTGGCGAATACACCATTGAAGCCGGGATCTCAGCTGACGGTGGCCGAACCCAGAACATCACCCACAGGCTTGCCCTGAAAGTGGCTGAGCCAACTCCAACCCCATCCCCCACTCCCACTCCGACACCCAGGCCGACCCCCACCCCGACCCCGAAGCCTCAAGGCCAGGCTACAACCCCATCTCAACCCTCATCTCCTCCCCCCTCCGTTAAAGGGACAGGGTTCGGTTACGGCATCCAGCCCCACATGATCCACAACCCCGACCCGAGGATAATCCAGGCGATCAAGGACATCGGTTTCAGCTGGGTTAAGGTTCAGATTGAATGGAAAGCCTTTGAGCCTTCCAAAGGAAACATCGCCTGGGGCGAAATGGACCGCATAGTGAACGAAGTTCACGGCAACGGCCTCAACCTCCTCTTCAGCATAGTGAAAGCGCCCAAGTGGGCCAGACCGCCCAATACCGATTTCAGCGTGGAGGGCCCGCCAGCCAATCCTCAGGATTACGCCGATTTCGTCGGGCAGGTGGCCGCCCGCTACTGCGGAAGGCTCAAGGCCATTGAAGTCTGGAACGAACAGAACATAAACTACGAATGGGGCAATGAACCACCGGACCCGGCCCGGTATATGCAAATCCTGGCTGCCGCCTATAGGGCCATAAAAGCCGCCTGCCCTCAGATGATCGTGGTGAGCGGAGCCCTGACCCCGGCCGGCGACGTAACCATAGGTGGACAGTGGAGGGCAGTTGATGACATAAACTACCTGGATGCGATGTATCAGCACGGCCTCAAGAACTACTCCGATGCCATTGGCGCTCACCCCAGCGGATACAACTGCCCTCCCGATGCCGACTGGCGCACTGTCACCGACCCCACCGCCAAATTCCGTGGCCCCTTTGATAACCGGCACCATTCCTGGTGCTTCCGCGGGACCATGGAAGGATACCGCAACGTCATGCTCAAATACGGAGATGGGGCCAAGAGGATCTGGGCCACAGAGTTCGGATGGGCCTCGGTGGATGGCCTGGGGGTGCCTCCGGCTCCAGGCTACGAATACGCTGCCGACAATACTGCCCAGGAACAGGCGGAGTGGACCGTCAGGGCCTTCCAGCTTGCCCGGAGTTGGGGATGGGCCGGCGTAATGTTCCTGTGGAACCTGAATTTCGCTCCGGTGACCGGCCCGCAGGACGAGAAGGCAGCCTGGAGCATCGTGGACCACAACTGGCAGCCTCGCCCGGTATACTATGCCCTTAAGAACATGCAGAAATGAGCCTTCGGGGGCGGCGGCGCAGGTCCGTCGCCCCCACCCCCTTCACCTGCTCCCCGGCATAGTCCTGGCCTTCCTTCTGCTTGCAACCTTCTGCTACAGCCGCGCGCCGGGGAACACCAGACCTTCCTATCTTTCCCCGCCCTGGCGCATGCAATCCCCCGAATACGGCATGCACGCCTTCCTCTGGTGGCGTCCCGAGGTGGCCGACCGGGACCTCCAGTTGATCAAACAGGCTGGCTTCCAGTGGGTTAAGCAGAGCTTCGCCTGGAGGGACATAGAGGGGGCGGCCAAGGGGCACTTTGACTGGAGCCGGGCCGATAGAGTCGTGGAGCAGGTTGAGCGATATGGCCTCAAGCTCCTGGTCAGGGTTGACAGGCAGCCCGCCTGGGCTGGAGGGGGTTACCCGGCCAACGGCCCGCCGGATAACTACGAGGACTTCGGCGATTTCCTTTACGCCCTTGCCAGCCGCTACAGGGGGCGCATCCACGCTTACCAGATATGGAACGAGCCCAACCTCAACCGCCCTGATGGGGGCGGCGAATGGGGTGGGCGTCCTCCAGACCCGGCTGAATACGTCCGGCTCCTCCGGATCGCCTACAGACGCATAAAAGAAGTTGATCCCAATGCCCTCGTGGTCTCGGCCGGACTGACTCCCACAGGTGATATGCCCCCGAGGGCTATCCCCGATGAAGTCTACCTGGAAATGATGTATCAGGCCATGGAGAATCACTCCAGCGACGGTTACTTTGATGCCCTCGGGGTAAACGCTCCTGGCTATAAAGCGCCTCCCGAGATGAGCCCCGATGAAGTGGAGAGAAGGCCGGAATACGGGGGGAAGCGCTTCTTCTGCTTCCGCCACGTGGAAGACCTCCGCCGCATCATGGTCAAATATGGGGATGAAGACAAGCAGGTGGTGGTTCTGGAGATGGGCTGGACGAGCGACCCCCGCCCCGATTCCCCATACCACTGGCACTCGGTGGACGAGGGGACCAAAGGGGAATACCTTGTCCGGGCTTACCAGTATGCCAGGGAGCACTGGGCGCCGTGGATAGGCCTAATGGTCGCCGTATACATCCCCGATGTCACCTGGACTCCCGACAGGGAAGAATACTGGTGGGCGCTGCTGGATCCATGTTACCCGGAGCTCTGCCTCCGCCCGGCCTACGTAATGCTCAAGAACATGCCGAAATGAAAAGCTGGTGGTGGAGAGGGCCAAGCTCCTTCTGGGGTCTCAAAGAGTCTCTCAAAGGGGGTGGAGGAAGCTCTGCTCCCTCTCGGGGTGTCCCCTGCCCTTTTTCTTTTCCCCACCCCCGTTTGCTCCGGCTCAGCCTGGCTTCAGGGGCCCCTCGTGGGCGAGTTTCAGGGGGTGCCAGCTTGCCCCCAGTTTTTGTTTTCGTGGAGGGACACCCCCCACCTCCCCCCGGCAGGGGGATTCTGTCCCCCTGCACCCCCTGTTTTATGGGGGTGGAGGGGGCTTTGCCCCCTGCCGGGGGCATGGGGGTATCCCCCCAAAATTGGGGGGTGCAGGGGGCGAAGCCTCCGTGCCGGGGGCTGCAGGGGTGTCCCCCTGCCTTTTTTCTCTTTTCCCCACCCCCGTTTCCTGCGGCTACGCCTGGCTTCAGGG
>DAOUBN010000318.1:0-3820 GCA_034432815.1 Anaerolineae bacterium
CGGGGTGGGGGGGCTCGCGGGCGCCCCCCCCCAAGGAAAACCAATCAAGGGGTGAGAAGGTAACTCCTGCAACCTGACCACGAGGGGGACCCTGAATCCCGGCGAACCCTGAGCCCACGAGGGTGGGGAAAAATCGGGGGGGTGCAGGGGGGTGGAGCCCCCAGGCCAGGGGGATGCGGGTATACCCCCAACCTTCTCTAATCCTCCCATGCTAAAGGGGAAAAAGTCGGGGTAAGACGAAGTGCAGGCGCCTCTGGAAGAGCTTGAGGTCAGGATAAAAAGGGTAAAGGAGAGGATTGCCGAAGCCGCCCTGAGGAAGGGCAGGAACCCTGAGGAAATAATCCTGGTAGCCGTCACCAAAACCGTGGAGCCGGAGCGCATCATGGCCGCCGCCGAACTGGGAATTGAGCACTTCGGCGAAAACAGAGTCCAGGAAGCCCTGGAGAAAATCCCCAGGATAAACTTCCTCCTCAGGAAGCCCATAACCTGGCACATGGTCGGCCACCTCCAGACCAATAAGGTGCCAAAAGCAGTGAGGCTTTTTGATTTCATCCACTCCGTTGACAGTGTGAGGCTGGCGGTGGAGCTGAGCAAGAGGGCCGCAGCCCAGGGCAAAACAATCCCCATCCTCCTGGAAGTCAACATCTCCGGAGAAGCCACCAAGTTCGGCTTCCCTCCCGATGAAGTGGAGAAAGCGGTCCCGGAAATCATCTCCCTTCCCGGCCTCTCCCTCCAGGGCTTGATGACCATCGCTCCCATCGTTGAGGACCCCGAAGAGGCCCGGCCTTACTTCAGGAGTCTGCGGGAACTGAGGGACCGCCTGGCTGAGAGATTCCCCCAGGCTTCCTGGAAGCACCTGTCCATGGGCATGACGGACGATTTTGAAGTGGCGGTGGAAGAAGGAGCAACCATGGTCCGGATAGGGAGGGCCATCTTCGGGGAGAGGAGGTGAGCCCTTGTCGCCAGAGTGGGTTCTTTATAACACCGTTGACATTTTCTTCAACCTGTTGAGCCTGGCCATCCTGGCCAGAGTCTTCCTTTCCTGGTTCGGGATGAGCTACTACCACCCGGTTTCCCGCTTCATCTTCCGCATTACCGAGCCGATCCTGGCCCCCCTGCGCAGGGTGATCCCTCCTATCGGCATGGTGGATATAACCCCGGCCGTGGCTATAGTGGCCCTCCAGATAGTCAAGGGGGTCGTCCTGGAGATAATCGGGAGGATATGGTGAGGGACATAAAGTTCCGCATCACGAAAGCAGAAACGGGGGCCGCCTTCGCCGTGGTGGTGGTCCCCAGAGCCAGAAAGACCGAAATAGTGGGCCGTCATGGCGACGCCATAAAGATAAGGGTGGCGGCTCCTCCGGAGAAGGGGCAGGCCAACGAGGAACTCTTGTCCTTTCTGGCCCAGAAACTGGGGGTGAAAAGGGAGCAGCTGGAGATCGTGGCCGGAGCCTCTTCCCGCAACAAGGTCATCTCTGTCACAGGGCTGGAGCCGGCCGAGGTGGAAAGGAGGCTGCTCCTCTGAAAATCTTTAAAGGGAGGTAAGCCATGGAAATCCGCAGAGTTGGAGTCGTGGGATGTGGTGTCATGGGCTCAGGCATAACCGAGGTTTGCGCCCGTGCCGGCTACGATGTGGTGGTCCGCGAGGTCAACGATGAACTCCTCCAGAAAGGCCTGGCGCGGGTGAAGGAATCCATGAGCAAAGCCGTGGCCAGGGGCAAAATGACCCAGGGGGAGATGGATGCTGCCTGGGCCAGGATAAAGGGCACCACTTCCATGGAGGATTTCGCCGACTGCGACCTGGTGATTGAGGCGGTGGTGGAAAACCTTGAACTAAAGAAGCAGGTCTTCGCCGAACTGGACCGGATAACCCCGCCCCACGCCATCCTGGCCTCCAACACTTCCTCTCTCTGCATAACGGCAATGGCCGCCGTGACCAGGCGCCCGGACAAGGTTCTGGGCATGCACTTCTTCAACCCCGTCCCGGTCATGCCCCTCCTGGAGATTGTGAAGACCATCCTCACCTCTGAGGAGACCCTGGAGATCGCCCGGAAGTTCGGGGAGTCCCTGGGGAAGACCATCGTGGTGGCCAAGGATTCCCCCGGCTTCATCGTGAACACCCTCCTCATCCCCTTCCTCCTGGATGCCGTCAGGATGCTGGAATCCGGCTATGCCACGAAGGAGGACATTGATACTGCTGTAAAGCTCGGCCTCAACCACCCCATGGGCCCCCTGGCGCTCCTGGACCTGGTGGGGCTTGACACCACCCTTTACATCGCCGATGCCATGTATGAGGAACTCAAGGACCCGAGGTTCGTGGCTCCTCCTCTCCTCAGGAGGATGGTTATAGCCGGAAAGCTTGGGCGCAAGAGCGGCGAGGGCTTCTACAAGTATTCCTGATGGGGGAGTTAGCCTCTATGGACCTCAACCTGACCGAGGAGCAGAAGCTCATCCAGAAGATGGCCAGGGAGTTTGCGATCAGGGAACTGGAGCCCATCGCCTCAAAACTGGACGAACTGGGCAAGCCACCGGTGGAGCAGTTCCGCAAGCTCGGGGAACTGGGATTCCTGGGCTTCATGGTCCCGCCGGAATACGGGGGCTCCAGAGCCGATACCGTGAGCTACGTCCTGGCGGTAGAGGAACTTTCCAGGGTCTGCGCTTCCACCGGGATAATGGTGGCGATCCAGAACTCCCTGGTCTGCCAGCCCATCGCCCTCTTCGGGACAGAAGAACAGAGGAGGCGCTACCTTCCGGACCTGGCCTCAGGTAAGGCAATCGGGGCTTTTGCCCTGACCGAACCCGAGGCCGGAAGCGACGCCGCCTCTATCCGGACGAGGGCCGTGAAAGATGGCGATTACTACGTTATCTCCGGCCTCAAGCACTTCATAACCAACGGGGCCATAGCCGATGTGGTGATCGTGTTCGCCACGGTAGACCCCTCCCTCCGCCACAAAGGGATTACGGCCTTCATCGTGGAGAAGGGCACTCCTGGCTTCAGAGTGGGCCGTGAGGAGAACAAGATGGGCATAAGGGCCACCAATACCTCGGAACTCATCTTTGAGGAGTGCCGGATCCCTGCTTCCAACCGGCTGGGGCAGGAGGGTGAGGGCTTCAGGATTGCCCTGATGATGCTGGATTCGGGGAGGATAGGGGTGGCCGCCCAGGCGGTGGGCATAGCCCGCAGGGCTTACGAAGAAGCCCTCAAGTATGCCAGAACCAGGCAGCAGTTCGGCCAGCCCATCGCCCAGTTCCAGGCCATCCAGTGGATGCTGGCGGACATGGCCACCCGGATAGAGGCGGCAAGGCTCCTCACCATAAAGGCGGCCCTGAAGAAAGACTCCGGGGAGCGCTACACCAAAGAGGCCGCCATGGCCAAGCTCTTCGCTTCCGAGACCGCCGTATGGGTAACCGACAGGGCCGTCCAGATCCACGGCGGCTACGGCTACATGAAGGAATACGTGGTGGAGCGCCTCTACCGGGACGCCAAGATAACCGAAATCTACGAAGGCACCAACGAAATCCAGCGCCTGGTCATCGCCAACCAGATATTGCAGGAAAGCGCCGCCTCCTTCTGACAACCCGCCCACGAGGGAGGAAAGCCGGGGGTGGAGGGGGCAAAGCCCCTCCCGGGGAGCCGTGGGGGGTGTCCCCAAGAGGGGGGTGCAGGGGGGCGAAGCCCCCATGCCGGGGGTGTAGGGGAGGTGCCCCCAGAAAAGCCAATTAAAGGGGCGAGTAGCCTCCTCCTGCAACCTGCCCACGAGGGGGACCCTGAACTGGGGGTGGAGGGGGCTCCGCCCCCTCCCGGGGGGCATGGGGGGTG
>DAOUBN010000319.1:0-5986 GCA_034432815.1 Anaerolineae bacterium
GGTATGGGGGGTGTCCCCCCAGAAAAACCAATCAAAGGGGCGAGAAGGCAACCCTCGCAACCTGGCCACGAGGGGGACCCTTAACCCCGGCAAACCCCCAGCCAACGAGGGTGGGGAAAAAGAGGGGTTGCAGGGGGGCGGCCCCCCATGCCGGGCATCCCTCCAAAAAACAACTCAATGGGGGCAAATCAGGGCGGGGGAAAAGCCTTCCCCAAAACCGAATCATAAAACAGGAGGAGGTTAACCCGTGAGCGTGAGAGAACAAGTTGCCTGGACTTCCCTTGAGATAAAAGAAGTCCTGGATCGCCTCGGAACCAACCCCGAAACCGGCCTCTCCTCAGAAGAGGCCAGGAAACGCCTCGCCATCTACGGCCCAAACAAACTTAAAGAGAAAGAGGGCCCGAACCCCATCGCCATCTTCCTCTCCCAGTTCACCGAAATCATGGTCATAATCCTCCTCATTGCCTCGGCCATCTCCTTCCTCATGGGCGATGTTAAAGAAACCATCGCCATCCTGGTCATCGTCATCCTCAACGCCATCCTGGGCTTCATCCAGGAATACCGGGCCGAAAGGGCTCTCCAGGCCCTCAAGAAACTGGCTGCCCCCATCGTAAAAGTCCGGAGAGATGGTCGGATCCAGGAGATACCCGCCGAGGAACTCGTCCCGGGCGACATCGTCCTCCTGGAAGCCGGGACAAGAGTTCAGGCAGACCTCCGCCTCATAGAGACCATAAACCTCCGGACCGACGAGGCCCCCCTCACCGGAGAATCAACTCCGGTGGATAAGGATGCCAGGGCGGTTCTGCCCCCCGAAACCCCCGTTTCCGACAGGGTGAACATGGCCTTCATGGGCACAGGGGTGACCTATGGCCGCGGCGCTGGGGTTGTGGTGGAGACGGGGATGCGGACGGAGCTTGGGCGTATAGCCCGGATGCTCCAGACTGTGAAGCGGGAAGCTTCCCCACTCCAGGAGAGGATGGCTCAGGTGGGCAAAGGGCTGGCCATAGCTGCCGGAATCCTGGTGGTGATAGTCTTCGCCCTGGGCCTCTGGCGGGGTGAGCACCTCCATACCATGTTCCTGACAGCCGTGAGCCTGGCGGTGGCTGCCGTCCCTGAAGGCCTGCCGGCCGTGGTAACCATCACCCTGGCCCTCGGAGCCCAGAGGATGGTCCGGCGCAATGCCCTTATCCGGAAGCTCCCCGCCGTGGAAACCCTCGGCTCCGTAACCGTAATATGCTCGGATAAGACCGGAACCCTCACTGAAAACCGCATGACTGTAACCGTGCTGGACGTGGCCGGCAAGACCCTGGACATCACCGAGAAAGTCACCAAGATCGGCCATTATCTTGAAGAGAACGAAGAAACCTTTAAGGAGCAGGATCTGGCCATCTCCCTCCTCCTGATCGGCGGGGCCCTCTGCAACGACTCCTACCTGGAGCCGGACCCCAATAACCCTTCGCGCATCTACGCCAAGGGCGATCCCACAGAGGGGGCAATGGTGGTGGCGGCGGCCAGATTCGGCCTCTGGAAAGGCGAACTGGAGAAGAAAATGCCGAGGGTGGGTGAAGTCCCTTTCACCTCAGAGCGCAAGCGCATGACCACCATCCACAGGCTTGATGACCATTCCCTTCTGCCCTTCAATGCCCCATATGTTGCCTTCTGCAAGGGGGCGGTGTCAAGCCTGCTGGAAATATCCTCCATGGTCTGGAACGTGGACCATGCGGAACCCCTGGACGAAAGCTGGCGGGAACGCATCCTCAAAGCCGACTCCGGTTTCGCCTCCCAGGGGATGAGGGTGCTGGGAGTTGCCTTAAGGCCCCTTGAAGAAATGACCGGTGAGCCCGAAAAGGATATGATCTTCATCGGGATGATGGCAATGATAGACCCTCCCAGGCCTGAAGTCAAAGAAGCGGTGGCCAAGTGCAGGACGGCGGGGATTCGCCCCGTAATGATAACGGGCGATCACCCTCAAACCGCCCTTTACATAGCCCGCCAGCTCGGGATGGACGAAGGGGGCGAGGTTGTAACGGGGGCCGAACTGGAGAGGATGACGGTTGAGGAACTGGAGAAAAAGGTGGAGAACGTGACCGTTTACGCCCGCGTCTCCCCCGAACACAAACTGAAGATCGTGGAAGCTCTCCAGAGGCGGGGCCACATCGTGGCCATGACGGGCGATGGGGTGAACGACGCCCCCGCCCTCAAGAAAGCCGACATCGGTGTGGCTATGGGCATAACCGGGACCGATGTCAGCAAAGAAGCCTCGGAAATGGTCCTGCTGGACGATAACTTCGCCACCATCGTGGCGGCGGTGGAAGAAGGGCGGGTCATCTACGAGAACATCCGCAAGTTCATAAAATACACCCTCTCCAGCAACGTGGGCGAAATCTTCGTGATGATGGTGGCCCCCCTCCTGGGCAGGCCCATACCCCTCACAGCCCTCCAGATCCTTTGGATAAACCTGGTTACCGATGGTCTTCCTGGGCTGGCCATGGGCTTTGACCCCGCCGAGCCCGACATAATGGAGCGTCCCCCGAGGCCGCCGGGGGAGAACATCTTCGCCGGGATGTGGAAATACATCCTCCTGGTGGGGATACTGCTGGGCTTCACTGCCCTCCTCCCCGAACTCCTCTCCATAGGCGGCGAGGAGACCTGGCGGACGATGATCTTCACCACCCTGGCCCTGGCTCAGATGGGCAACGCCCTGGTTGTCCGCTCCGAACGGGAATCCATCTTCCGGATCGGATTCACCTCCAACCCCCTCCTCCTGGCCTCGGTGATCCTGTCCTTCGTGCTCCAGATGATGGTGATCTACATCCCGCCTCTTCAGGGGATCTTCAAGACGGCTCCCCTGAACTGGTGGGAACTGCTCATGAGCTTAATCCTTGCCTCCACCGTCTTCTGGGCCGTTGAGCTGGCCAAATGGGTGGGGCGGATGAAGTCGCGGCGCGCCTGATGGGGAAAGGCAGGGCTGCAGGGGGATGCGGGGGTGTCCCCCCGCCCTCTCTCTTCTCCAGGGGGCATGGGCAAGGGGGTGGAGGGGGCGGAGCCCCCTTCCGGGGGTATGGGGGGTGTCCCCCCAGAGAAACCAATCAAAGGGGCGAGAAAGCAACCCTCGCAACCCGGCCACGAGGGGGACCTTTAACCCTGGCAAACCCTCAGCCAACGAGGGTGGGGAAAATTGGGGGTGGAGGGGGCGGAGCCCCCTCCCGGGGGGTATGGGGGGCGTCCCCCCAGAAAAACCAATCAAAGGGGCGAGAAGCCCCCTCCTGCAACTCGGCCACGAGTGGGACCCTTAACCCTGGCAAACCCTCAGCAAACGAGGGTGGGGAAAAAGAGGGAGTGCAGGGCTCCCCTGCTTACTGGCATGGAGGATGTGCTCCAACCCTTCGGTGACGGAGCAGCCTGCTTAAATTTTTGTGGAGGAAAGGAGGCATCATGACCGGTTACGTCTACCACCCCATTTACCTTGAACACACCCTCCCAGGCCACCCCGAAAACCACCAGCGCCTCCTGGCCATAATGCGCCTCCTGGAGAAAGAAGGCGTCCTCCCAAAGCTCAAACTCATTGAACCGAAACCTGTCGCCAGAGAACTCCTGGAGAAAGTCCACTCACCGCGCTACATCCAGCTGGTCAGAGAAATGGCCGAAAGCGGCGGGGGTCACCTGGACCTGGACACATACATGAGGCCGCGTTCCTACGAAGCTGCTCTCATGGCGGCCGGGGGCACCGTTGAAGCCGTGAGGGCCGTGCTGGACGGAGAAGTTGAAAACGCCTTCGCCCTGGTCAGGCCTCCGGGCCACCATGCCACCCCCACAAGGGGCATGGGCTTCTGCATCTTCAACAACGTGGCCATCGCTGCCCGCTACGCCCTCGGCAGGGGAGATGTGAAAAGAGTCCTCATCGTTGACTTTGACGTCCACCACGGAAACGGAACCCAGGACATCTTCTACAGGGAATCCTCTGTCCTCTACTTCTCCACCCACCAGTATCCCCACTACCCTGGCACCGGCTACATAACCGATATAGGCGAAGGGGAAGGTTACGGCTACACCGTCAACGTTCCCCTGAGGGGATGGGTGGGGGACGAAGGCTTCAAGCTCATCTTCAATGAGATCCTGGTTCCAATAGCCAGGCGTTACCAGCCCGACCTGGTCCTGGTATCGGCAGGGTTTGACTCTCACTGGGCCGACCCCCTTGCCTCCATGCTCCTCTCCATACGGGGATACACCGAGCTCGCCCGCATCCTCAAATCAGTAGCCGATGAACTCTGCCAGGGGCGCATCGTCTTCGTCCTGGAAGGGGGCTACAAGCTTGAGGTCCTCTCCCACTGTGTCCTCAATGTCTTCTACGTCCTCATGGGAGAAAACAAAATCGTGGACCCGCTCGGTCCCTCGCCGAGGCCAGAGCAGCCTGTAAACGCCGTGATCCAGAACCTGAAGGAGATACACAGAGTGGTCTAAAGTCGGGCGAAGTGATCCCAGCCTTCGGGCCTCAGGGGCTCCCTTGAACCATCGGGCATCAGGATGAAGCGCCCCTCTTCAGGGGCGAGGATCACCCCGATTTCGGTCACCAGAGTGGGGTGGAGGGCCTGGCGGATTTCGGGGGCTTTCTCCGGGGGCGCGGTGAAGAGGAGCTGGTAATCCTCTCCTCCAGCGAGGGCCCACCGGTATGGATCCTCTCCCAGGAGGGAGGCTGCCTCTTTAAGCTCTGCCGAGAGGGGAATATCGGCCAGGCGTATCTCAACCCCTACCCTGCTCTCGTCGCATATGTGGCCGACATCCCTGGCAAGCCCATCGCTCAGATCTATGGCCGATGTGGCGAGCCTTCCGAGGGCGAGGACGCGTCCTTCCCTGAGCCTGGCTTCAGGGGTGAGGTGAGCCCGGTAGAGGGGGGCAAATCTCTCTTCCCGGATCCCCCTGAGCAGGAGGGCAAGCCCTGCCGCCGAATCGCCAAGGGTCCCTGTGACCATCACCAGATCGCCGGGTCTGGCCCCGCGCCGCGTCAGAAAACATTCCCTCTCAACCCTGCCCAGGAGGAAAACATCAACGGCGAAGCGTTCCGGGAGGCGAGCCATGTTGCCTCCCACTATTTTCACTCCTGCCTTTGCCGCCTCATCCCTGAGGCCATGGTAAAGCTCATCAATGAACTCAAGCTCGGTGTCGGGTGGGAAGGCCAGGGAAACGAGGGCGAAGTCCGGGATCCCCCCCATGGAAGCTATATCGCTCAGGTTTATCGCCAGGGCTTTCCGGCCCAGTTCATAGGGGGTTATGAGGGAACGGAGGAAATGAACGCCCTCCACCTGGATATCGCAGGTGGCCAAAAGGAGCATTTCCCCCGGCCCTTCCAGCACAGCAACATCATCCCCTATGCCCACGACAACTCTTGGGTCTGGTTCGCCCAGGTAGAGGCGGATCCGCTCAATGAGGCCGAATTCTCCGAGGTTTGAGGCTTTCATTCTTCTTCCACTTCCACCACGGCGAAAGCTATGGCCCAGCTTACCACCCCCCAGGTCAGTCCCGGGATCAGGATGCCCAGGAGGATGGAGAGGGGGTGAAGGTTGCCCTGCCTTATGAGCCCGATAACCGTCAGCAGGGCTCCCAGGGTGCCGAAGATGATGCCCACTTTAATGGGCAAGCTGAGTTTGCGCCAGAAATCCACGATTTTCATGGATGGTCCTCCTTTGTTTTTATTTTGCCCATCCGCGCCAGTTGCCAGGCTTAAGGACATGGCTTTTTGGTGCTCTAACGCATCCGGGCGAGGATTTGGGCCCCTGACGGGGGGAAGTGGGAGGTGTCCCCTTACCCATTTTCCCCCACCCTCGTTGGCTGAGGGTTTGCCGGGGTTAAGGGGCCCCCTCGTGGCCGGGTTGCGAGGGTTGCCTTCTCGCCCCTTTAATTGGTTTCTCTGGGGGGACACCCCCCATACCCCCCGGGAGGGGGCTTCGCCCCCTCCACCCCCAATTTTCCCCCACCCTCGTTGGCTGAG
>DAOUBN010000320.1:0-2637 GCA_034432815.1 Anaerolineae bacterium
CTCGCCCCTTGATTTGTGTTCCTGGAGGGACACCCCCCATGACCCCCCGGGAGAGGGCAGAGCCCCCTCCACCCCCGTGGAAGAAGAAAACCAGGGGGTGCAGGGGGACCTTGTCCCCCTGACGGGGGAAGTGGGGGTGTCCCCTCACGAAAACAAAATCGGGGGCGAGCTGGCATCTCTTGAAACCCGCCTCCGAGTGGGAGCCTGAAGCCAGGCTGAGCCGCAGGGAATGGGGGCGGGAGAAAAGATGAGAGAGGGGCGGGGGGCATTCCCGACTTCCTCCACCCCTGAATTTGCTATCAGCGCTTGCTCTTGCCCAGAATTCCGGAGTATAATTTTCAGGGAGGGAGGAGATGCTCACCAGAAGACGGCAGGAATTCCTCAAGGCAGTGATAGACCTCTATCAGAAGACTGGGCAGCCCGTCCATTACACCCAGGTGGCCGAAGCCCTGGGGGTGAGCCCCTGGACTGCCTACGACATCCTCACCCTCCTCGCCCAGGCGGGATACCTGGAAGTGGTCCACCAGGTGGACAGGAGAGAAGAAACGCCGGGGCGCTCAAAAGTGAAATTCAGGCCAACATCTCTCGCTTTCAGTTCTCTCAACGCCTGTGCCAGGTGCGAATGGGAGAATATCCAGAGGGAACTGCTGGAGCGCCTCAGGGAGGCTGACCGCAAAGGGGCCAGGGCTGTGGTCGGGGAAACGCTGAAAGAGTTGCCCAAGATATCCAACCCGTTGATCTTCTGCGCCAAACTGCTCCTGGCCCTCATCCTTGCCCTCTGGACGGTCCGGAAGGCTGCGCAGACGCTGGTGGTGGTCAGGGAAATCCTCACATCCTTCAATGCTACGGAAACGGCCTTAATCCTCCTGGCGGGGCTCATAGTGGGATACATCTGGAAGGCGGGCAAGAGGGAGCTCGGTAAAGCTTTCAACGGCCACCTTGCCAGGTATGTGGATGAGGTCAGGAAGCTGGAGGAGGAAGACAGAGAAAGGCTCCTGGCCTTCGTCAGGGATGCTACCCTTGTGAGCCCATCCCCGGGATAAGGGGGGGTTTTTTTGTGGCAATAAATTTTGGCCTTTTGGGAGGCAAGATGGGAAAGATAGCAATTGTAACCGATTCATCGGCTAACCTGCCGGAAGAGCTGGTGAGGGAGTATGAAGTAACGGTGGTGCCCATTTACCTCTACTGGAACGGCGTAACCTACAGGGATGGGGTTGACATTTCTCCCAGGGAACTCTACAGGAGGCTGAGGGAGACCACGGTTCTTCCCAAGACATCGGCGCCCTCCGTTGGGGATTTCCTCAAGACCTACCTCTCCCTGGCCCCGCAGGCCGAGGCGATAATCTCCATCCACCTTCCCCCCAATCTCAGCGCCACATACGAGGCTGCCCGGACGGCCGCCCAGATGGTGGAGGGGGCGAAGGTCTACGTTGTGAACGCCCACACGGCCGCCGCCGGGCAGGGGCTTGTCGTGCTGGAAGCGGCGAGGCTTGCCCGCCATGGGGTTGACCCTGAAAAGATCGTGAAGCGGGCTGAGGAGATTGGCCTCAGGACTCACCTGTTCGCTTTCCTCAGCACTCTCAAATACCTCTACTTTGGGGGGAGGATCGGGCTGGCCTCGGCTCTTTTGGGTTCCGCCATTCAGATCTGCCCCATCCTCTACCTGAGGGACGGAGTGGCCGATGTCTGGTCAAAGCCCAGGACCAGAGCCAGGGCCCTGCAGGAGCTCCTAAAGATAGCAGAGCAGAAGATCGGCGGGCGCAGGGTCCACATTGCCGTGATGCATGGGGATTCCCTTGAGGACGCCCTCTTCCTCAGGGATGAAATAGCCCAGCGCTTTGACTGCGCCGAGCTTTTCGTAACCGAGTTCACTCCGGTCATGGGGGCGCATACCGGCCCTGGCCTTGTGGGGATTGCTTTCTGGTGCGAAGAGTAACCCCTGGAGGAGGTGGGGAAAATGCTCTGGGGCACCCTGTGGGTGATTATTTCCTACCTTCTGGGCTCAATCCCCTTCGCCTTCATAATCGGGAAACTCAGAGGGGTTGACCTTCGCCAGGTAGGGACCAGGAATATTGGGGGGAGCAACCTCTGGCATTCCGTGGGGAAGCTGGAGGGGGCGATAGCGGCCATCCTGGACATAGGCAAGGGGGCGGTGGCGGTCTGGCTCTCGCAGAAGTTCGGGTTTTCTCCCCTTATTCAAGCGGCGAGCGCTGTGGCGGTGGTGGCCGGCCACGACTGGCCCATATACCTGGGCTTTCAGGGCGGAAGAGGCATGGGGCCGGCTCTGGGAGCAATGCTGATCCTTGTCCCCAAAGCGATGCTCCTTTCCCTCATTTTCTACGCCCTGGGCTTCTTCACCAGGGCTTTGGGGCTCGGGGTAGCGGCTGGAGTTCTGGCCCTGCCCTTCTTCGCCTGGCTCCAGAGGTATCCTTTTCCCCACATAATAGCCTCGGCCATAATGTTCGTCTTCATGGTGGTGAGGCGGCTCACCGGCATAGGGGTTCTGGAAGAGATCAGGGCATCTCCGAACAAGGGCAGGCTCATAGCTTACAGGGTCCTCTTTGACAACAATTACGGCTGGAGGAAGCCCCGCTGAAAGAGTCACCTCAGAATCGGGGGGGTGCAGGGGGGCGAAGC
>DAOUBN010000321.1:0-3486 GCA_034432815.1 Anaerolineae bacterium
CCCGCGGGCTTCTCCACCCGGGGGGGTCCCCCCCGGCGGGCCCCTCTCCCCGCCGTTGGCCAGGACGGCGTAGGCGGCGGTTAGCTCCAGCAGGCTCACCTCTCCTCCCCCCAGGGTTATGGAGAGGCCGTAATCGGACCTGGTGAAGGAGGTGATGCCGAGGCGGCGGGCCATCTCCAGGAAGGAGGGGATCCCCACGAACTGGAGAGCTTTCACGGCCGGAATGTTGTAGGAACTTCCCAGGGCCACCCTGACCGTGACAGGGCCATGGAAGCGGTCATCGTAATTGGTGGGCCTGTAGCCGTCGGGGAACTCCACCGGGACATCCCAGATGACTGTGGCGGGGGTCCAGCCTTTCTCAAAGGCCGCAAGGTAGGTTACGGGCTTTATGGCTGAGCCGGGCTGTCGGGGGGCCAGGGCCATGTTCACCTGCCCGCTGATCTTCTCGTCGTAGAAATCGGCGCTGCCCACCATCACCAGGATCTCCCCGGTCTGGGGCTTTATGGCCACCAAGGCCCCGTTGGTCACGTTCCTGTCTCTGAGTTTCTCCACATGCCTTTTCACGATTTCCTGGGCCATTTCCTGGAGCCTGAGGTCAAGGGTGGTGTAGACCCTGAGGCCGGCTCTGTAGAGGGTTTCGGCTCCGTAGCGCTGCTCCAGAAGCTGGCGGACGTAGATGACAAAATGCGGCGCTTTCATTTCAAAGCGCAGGGGGATAAGCTTCAGCTCTTCCTGGTAAGCTTTCCGCGCCTCTTCCGGGGTTATGAAGCCCGCTTCCACCATGAGGCGCAGGACATCGGCCTGGCGGGCTTTGGCCGCCTGGAAATTGGTGTAGGGGTCGTAGCGGGCTGGAGCCTGGGGGAGCCCGGCCAGGAAGGAAGCCTCGGCAAGGGTCAGTTCTGAAGCGTGCTTCCCGAAGTAAGTCTGGGCCGCGGCCTCAATGCCGTAGGCCATGTTGCCGTAGTAGATCTCGTTCAGGTAAAGCTCCAGGATGGCCTCTTTGGAGTAGCGGCGCGATATTTCCGCGGCCAGGATGGCTTCTTTTATCTTGCGCTTGAGGGTCCTCTGGCTCCTTTCCTCCTGGGGGAGCAGGAGGTTCCGGACGAGTTGCTGGGGTATCGTGCTGGCGCCTGAGACGGCCTCTCTCGCCCTTATGTCCTGCCAGAGGGCTCTCAGGATGGCGATGGGGTCAACCCCCTGGTGCTGGAAGAAGCGGGCATCTTCGGTAGCCACGGTGGCCATCACAGCGTAGGGGGATATTGCGCTCAGGGGGACGAGCGTCCGCTTGCCTCCTCCCGGGGGAATGAACTCGTAGAGGAGGCGGCCTTCCCGATCGTAGATCTTGGTGCTGGAAAAGGCCACCGCCCTCCGGGCCAGTTCCTCCGGAGGGGGGAGCTGCGGCGCGACGTAGGCATATGCAAGGACGGCTCCTGCTGCCCCCAGGGAGATGAGGAGGCTCAGGAGCAGCAGCGCGATGGTGAGGGTCCAGAGCAGCAAGTTGTAAAGCTTCTCGCCCCGGGTTCGCTTCCCGGCCATCTCAATACATCCTGAGGAAATGCCTGACCGTCTGCCAGAACTCTTTCAGGGAAGTCCTGTAAGGGTGGATCCTGGTCTTTATGGTGTAGCCCTTCCAGAGTTTGTAAATGAGCCTGTAGAGAGGGTTGGGGGGCAACTTTATCAGGAATTTCACCAGGGGCATGAGGAAGGGCCACTCCACCACCAGGGCGAAGAGCTTGGAGAAGTTCTCTATCTGCCTCTTCTCCTCTTTTGAGAACCGGATTATGGAATGGTCCCACGCCGAAGGGCCTATGTCATCGTAGTAGCCGTCCAGGAGGTTGTGCTCCCTGGCATACTCCCCGAGCTCGGTCCTGGGGTAGGGCTGGTAGAGGAAGACGTTGGCGTAGTCGGGCCGGCAGGCTATGTTCAGTTCAAGGGTCTTGAAGTCCACCTCCAGGGAGCCGCCAGGAAGCCCGATCATGTTGGTGGTGATGAGCCTCAGGCCCGCTTCTTTTATGAGGCGGGAAGCTTCCAGGATCTGCTCCTGGGTTATGTCCCGCTTGAGGAGCTTCCTCCTTATTTCTTCGTCTCCGGTCTCCACCCCCATTCCCACGCTGTGGCAGCCGGCCTCCTTGAGGAGCCTGACCAGTTCCTTGCTGACCAGGTTTGGCCGGACGTTGCAGAAGAAGGGCAGGCCGATCTCCCTTGGATATTTTTCGGCAAACTCTTCAACCCAGCTGAGGGGCCAGATGAAGAGGTCGTCAAGGAAGACCACGAACCGAAGGGGGTATTTGCTCCTGACCCATTTGAGTTCTTCCAGGACGTTATCCACGCTCCTGTGCCGGACGATCTTGCCCAGTCCCCGGTAGATTTCGTTGAAGGCCTGATTGTAGCAGTAGCTGCAGCGGTAGGGGCAACCGCGGCTGGAGATGAAGTGCTTGAGGCCGCTTTCCCGGCTGAAAGCATCCCTGGAGTAAAAAAGTTCGCGGTCCGGGAAGGGGAGGGAATCCAGGTCCTCAAGGAGGGGCCTGAGGGGGTTGCGGATTATTTCCCCATCCCTCTTGAACCACCAGTTGGGGATTGAGAGGTAATCGCTGCCTCCTTCCAGGGCGTTGGCCAGGTCTACCATGGCTTCTTCCCCTTCCCCGATGCAGACCCCATCCACGCCTTCTTCCTCAATCACTTCGGGGAAGAAGGTGGCGTGAGGCCCCCCGAAGACCGAGAGGACTTTCCCGCCCAGGGCCTCCTTCACGGCCCTGTTGAGCTCAAGGTAATAACGGTGAAGACCTGTGTAGATGGTGTATCCCACTATCTGCGGCCTGAATTCCCTGGCCGCCTGGATGGGGTCCTGGTGGGTGGCGATGACCAGGTCCACCTGGTGGCCCGCTTTTTTGAGGACGCTGGAGAGGTGCGTGATCCCGAATGGGATGTAATCGGCATGCCTTGTGATGAAAAGGATCCTCATCCTCACCTCCTGGAGCTATCTTCCCCTGATGAACCTTCGCTCTATTTCCTCCCGGCTGAGGAGGAAGAAAGCTGGCCGGCCGTGGGGACAGGTGGAGGGAGACCAGGAGTTGAAGAAGGAAGTGACAATTTCCTGCATCTTTTCGCTGGTCAGGATATCGCCCTTCTTCACGGCGGCCAGGCAGGCAATCCGCATGGCCAGCTTCTCGCGCAGTTCTTCCCCAGTGAGCCGGCCGGCTTCCCGGATTTCCTCCGCAATTTTTTCCATGAATTCCGGAAGGGGCATCGGGAGCGATGGGAAAGGGGTTGCCCGCACTATGAAGGCCCCTTTTCCAAAAGGTTCCATCTCCAGGCCGAGTTCTTCCAGGACCTCAAGGTGCTCTTCCAGAAGCTCCGCCTCGGATGGGGGCAGTTCCAGGTAGGAAGGGGGGTCCAGGGAGTGCCATCCCTTCCAGCCTTCAGGGAAGAAAGGGAAGACTACCTCGCCCCGCCTCTCTCCATCCTCGGCCAGGCCGACTACACTTA
>DAOUBN010000322.1:0-4130 GCA_034432815.1 Anaerolineae bacterium
CTCAGCCGGTGCAGGTGTCGCAGAACCCTCTGCTCCTTGAGTTCCTCTTCTTTCATGCCACCCTTTTGGAAAAGGGAGAGAAGATCAAGAACACTACCCGCACCCCACAGAAGGGGGCGGGGCTCCCTCCAACCGCTGAAATTATAAGCCAGGCGCTCCTTTTTGCCAAAAGCCTTCTTTCCCGCTAAAATGCGGGCGATGCTGAGGGTTGGATTCAACGGGTGGTTTCTGAAAAGACCTGAGACAGGCTCCGGCCAGTATGCCGTAAAGCTCCTGAAAGCTCTGGCCGGGGGAGTTGAAGTGAAGGTCCTCACCCCCGCCCCCCGCCCTCTCCCGAAAGGGCTTCTGAACCTCTACAAAGTCTGGTTTGAAAACGTCCTCTTCCCCCGCTATTGCCTCAAAGAGCGGGTGGATGTAGCCTTTGTCCCCTACATGGGCCCGCCCCTTTTTCCCCCGAAGCCTCTTGTGGTCACCGTGCACGACCTAATCCCTTTCCTCTTCCCCGAATACGCTTACTCGCTCCCGGTCAGGCTATACAATGCTCTGGTCAGAAGGGCAATCCCCAAAGCTCGCTTCATCCTGACCGATTCAGCCTGGACCAGGAGGGATGTCCTGAATTGCTTCCGGATAAGCCCGGAGAGGGTCAGAGTGGTCTATCCCGGGATAGGGGAAGAGTTCAGGCCAGTCGGGGATAGAGAGGGGGCGAGGAAGGCGGCGGAGAGATACGGGATTAAGGGTCGCTTCTTCCTCTACCTGGGAGGGTTTGACCGGCGGAAGAACCTGGGCATCCTCCTGGAAGCTTACAGGCTCCTGAGGGGGAAGCTCAGGGATCAAACGCCGCTTTTAGTGATCGCTGGCAAAACGCCCGCCCGGGAAAGCCCTGCCCTCCTCAACCCTGCGAGAATAGCCCGGGAGAAGGGGCTTGAAAACTGCGTCCACTTCGCCGGCTGGGTAGCCGAGGAGGACAAGCCTGCCCTCTACTCCCTGGCCGAAGCTTTCCTCTTCCCGTCCCTCTACGAAGGCTTCGGTTTCCCTCCCCTTGAAGCGATGGCCTGCGAATGTCCGGTGCTGGCCTCTTCTTCATCCTCCCTGCCCGAGGTCCTGGGAGATGGGGCTTTGCTCCTCAACCCTCATGATCCGGAAGAGTGGGCTTCGGCGATGGAAAGGGTCTTAAGGGAGCCAGGGCTCGCCCGGGCCCTGAGGGAAAAAGGCCTCAGGAGGGCGAGGGAATTCTCCTGGGAGAATACAGCCCGCCAGGTCCTCAGCATCCTGGAGGAAGCGACAGGGAATGGGAGCCCCTGAACTCCAGGGGAGTGGCCTCCTCGCAGATCTGGAGAGGCGAGCTTCCGAAAGGGAAACCCGCCTTCTGGAGGAGTTCAACGGTCAGGCAGAGGGGAAGGCCCATCACATTGGTGTAGCACCCCCTGATCTCCGCCACCGGATGGAAATCATCCTGAACGCCGTAGGCTCCAGCCTTGTCCAGCGCCCTTCCTGAACTGACGTAGGCCTCAATTTCCTCATCGGAATAATCCCGCATCAGGACAGCGGAGCACTTCGTCCCGGCGAGCTCCAGGGAAGGGGAAGCGAGCACTGCCACTCCGGTGAAGACCAGGTGGCTGCGCCCCCTCAGGGTCCGGAGCATCTCCCTCGCTTCAGCCTCATCCCGGGGCTTCCCCAGGATCTTGCCTTCAATGACCACAGTGGTATCGGCCGCCAGGATCACGTCCGTGGAGTTCAGCTTGCGAGCGGCTCTGGCTTTGGCCAGGGCAAGGCGCATCACCATATCCCTGGGGCTTTCGCCCTCCAGAACATCCTCTTCCACGGGCGCCGCGATTACTTCGTAAGGGATGGCGAGCCTGCCCAGGAGCTCCTGGCGGCGCGGGGAGGAAGAAGCCAGGATCAGCCTGCGCATCGCCTCTCTCACTCAAACAGGCTCACAAAGCGGAACTCGGTCACATCCACCAGCCCTTTGTCAGTCAACTTGAGCTCGGGGATGACCGGGAGGGCGAGGAAGCTCAGGGCCATGAAGGGTTCTTCCAGGACGCAGCCGAGGGACTTTGTGGCCTCAAGAAGCTCCTCCAGCTCGGCCTGGACTTCGTAAGCGGACTTCTCGCTCATGAGCCCGGCTACCGGAAGAGGAAGCCTGGCCAGGACCTGGCCATCGGCCACGGCTACAAGGCCACCTTTCATCGCCTCAATCTCCTTCACCGCCCTGAACATATCCTCGTCATTTGTCCCGACCACGACGATGTTGTGGGAATCGTGGGCGACGGAGGAGGCGATTGCTCCTCTCTTGAGGCCAAACCCCTTCACGAACCCCTTGCCCATGTTCCCTGAGGCCGTGTGCCGCTCAATGACCGCTATCTTGAGGATATCCCGTTCCACATCGGAAACAGCATAGCCATCCACGATCCTGGCCTCGGTCACGAGCTTGCGGGTCACGATCTGGCCGGGGATTATCTCAATCACCCTGACCCTGGAGGATTGGGCCGGGATCCGGAAATCAACCCCTTCCCACTTTATGTTCATGGAGCTCCGGAGGGGGATTGAGCGCTGGGGCCTTTCCCACGGGATCACCTTCCCGTCCTCGGCCACCAGGGTTCCGGCGCGCCAGACTTTGAGGATGCGGAAATCCTTGAAATTGTCAAAGAGGACCATGTCGGCCTGGCGGCCCACTGCAATGGCTCCCAGGTCCTTCAGGCCGAAATACTCGGCCGGGTTGAGGGTTGCCATCTGAATGGCCAGGACGGGATCAAGCCCCTGGTCTATGGCCAGTCTTATTATGTGGTCAATGTGCCCCTCTTTTATGAGGTCTCCCGGGTGGCGATCGTCGGTCACGAACATCATCCTGCGGGCGTTGGCCGGGGTAACCAGGGGCAGGAGGTCCCTGAGGTTCTTGGCTGTTGACCCCTCCCTTATCATCACATACATCCCCAGGCGCAGTTTCTCCCTGGCTTCTTCAATGGTAGTGCATTCGTGGTCCGAGCCTATGCCAGCGGCGATGTAAGCCGCCAGGTCCTTTCCTGTCAGGCCGGGCGCGTGGCCGTCAATGGGATGTCCTCTGGCAGAAGCTATCTTGGCCAGGACCTCGCCATCGCCGAAGATTACGCCGGGGTAATTCATCATCTCGGCCAGCCCGATGACCCATGGGTTGCTGAAGAGGGGGGCAATGTCATACGAGGCCAGCTGGGAGCCCGAAGTCTCCATATCGGTGGCGGGCACGCAGGATGGGATCATTACGTAGACGCTTAAGGGGTTGTATTTGCTGGACTCAAGCATATACCTTATCCCATCCAGGCCCAGGACATTGGCGATCTCGTGAGGGTCAATGACCACAGCGGTGGTTCCGTGGGGCACCACGACCCTGGCGAATTCGGGTATGGTGAGCATGGAGCTTTCAATGTGGACGTGGCCGTCAATGAAACCCGGGCAGAGGTAACAGCCATCGGCATCCAGCACCTCCTTCGCCCTGTATTCCCCAAAGCCCACGATCCTGGTCCTGGCCACGGCCACGTTGGTGAGGTAGATCTCCCCCGAAAGGACGTTGACGAGGCGGACGTTCTTTATGAGCAGGTCCACCTCCTCCTCGCCCCGGGCATACTTGATGATCTTGCTCAGTTCCATAGGGCAGCGCCCTCCTCAGCGGATTTTGAAAATTATACCTTAACCGTCAAGAGCAAGCAATATTCTGGACGGGGCTGCCTGAGGCCTGAGGATGCTTTTTGCCCGGTCCCGCTCCCAGGAATATAATGTGGGAAAAGGGGCCCTCCCATTCCAAGGGGCGAGAAAGCCCCCACAACCCGCCCACGAGCGGGACCCTTTTCATGGGGGTGGAAGGGGCTTCGCCACCTCCTGGGGCCTGGGGGGTGCCCCCAAATGGGGGGCAGGGGGTGGAGGCCCCATGCCGGGGGGGTCTCCCCGCCTTTCCTTTCCCCTTCCCAAAGGGGTAAATCAAGGGGCGAGCAGCCATCCCCCGCAACCCGGCCCCGAGTGGGACCCTTTCCAAGGGGGTGGAGAGGGCAAAGCCCCCTCCCGGGGGGTATGGGGGTGTTCCCCCAGAGAAACCGATTAAAAGGGCGAGAAGGCAACTCTTGCAACCCGCCCCCGAGTGGGACCCTTTCTAAGGGGGT
>DAOUBN010000323.1:0-12176 GCA_034432815.1 Anaerolineae bacterium
CTGGCGAAAAAGTCGGGGGGTGCGGGTGGGCGAGCCCCCCATGCGGGGGGGCTCCGGGGGGTGTCCCCCCAGAAAAACAAATCACGGGGGTGGAGGGGGCAGAGCCCCCTCTCGGGGGGTCTGGGGGGTGCCCCCCAGGAACACAAATCAAGGGGCGAGCAGCCCTCTCCCTCAACCCGGCCACGAGGGGGCCCCGAAGCCAGGCGAACCCGGAGCAAACGAGGGTGGGAAAAAAATCAAGGGAGTGCAGGGGGGCTTTGCCCCCTGCCGGAGGATTGAGGGGTATACCCCCAGAAAAACAAACCAGGGGGCGAGAAGGTAACTCCCGCAACCCGCCTACCAGTGGGATCCTGAACCCGGGCGAACCCTAAGCAAACGGGGGTGGGAAAAAGAAAATGTCGGGGGACACCCCCACTTCCCCCTCTCCTCACTTCCAGTCAATGGGGGGCCGGTGCCTGATGCGCCAGACCACCCCCACAGGATAGCCCACCATCTTGGCTATGTCGCCCGTCACCCTTATCACAGGCACCAGGAGGAAAGCCTGGAGCTTTTCCGGAAAAGACAAGCCCCCCATCATCCGGAACAGGCGGCGGTAGGGCCCCCTTAGATAGAGAAAACCGCCAATAACGAACCCGAACCACCACAGGGGGCTCGCCTTCAGGCCAAGGACAATGAGGACTGGAACCAGCACAAGGTAAGTGCTATAGCGGATGAGATGCCTCAAACGCCACAGGTCAGCTTTGCCATCACCGCGAGCATAGCGGTAATACTGGACAAAGAAGTCCCTGAGATTCGTCCTGGGTTTGAAGTAAGCGATGGCCTCGGGGACGAAGGGGAAGGGGCCGTAAAGCTTGCGCAGCTTGAAGTCAAAGATTAGGTCCTCACAGTAATCAAGCCACTCAGGATAGCCACCGACCTTCTCCCAGGCTTCCTTTAAAAAGGCCACTGACCTGCTGGAAGGGAGGAATTTCTGGGGCTTTACGTCTTCCAGGGAAGGCAGGACCGTGGCCCCCATGGCCGTCTCAAAGGCCCCTTCCACATCGGGGAGGAAGAAGCCACTGACCACTTTCGCTCCCCTCTCAAAAGGGCGAAGCAGGGATTCAAGCCAGAGGGGGGACAATTTGACTCCGGCGTCGGTAGAGGCTATTATTTCCCCTGAAGCTTCCCTTATAGCCAGGTTCCGTCCCTGGGAAATGTTCAGCCCGGGCCTCACGATCAGCTTTATGGGGAGCTTGTTGGCCCAGGCCTTTATCAGCTCCACCGTCCGATCAGTGGAGCCACCGTCCACAATCACGATCTCGTCAGGAGGGCGGGTCTGGAACTGAAGGGAAGCCAGAAGCTTTCCAATGGTTTTCTCTTCGTTCTTGACCGTTACGATAACTGAGACCTTAGGAGTCATGGCGATGAAATCCTCACGCTGGAGCATTCTGGTGGCACTTTTGCTCCTTGATTACCTGGTCCTCGCCCTCTTATACGACATGGTGACTCCGGAAAGACAGCCCACACCGACCCCCACAAGGACTCCCAGGCCCACTTTCACCCCGGCTCCTCCTCTGCAGATCATCACGCCAACCCCGGAGCATTTCGTCATACACAGGGTGGCAGAAGGGGAAGACCTGAACGCTATCGCCTCCAGGTATGGAGTCCCCGAAGGGGAGATCCTGAAGGCCAATGGCATTACCGAGCCTTCTTCTATAAAGCCTGGACAGGAACTCATAATCCCCATCAACCCCTGACGCGCACCGTTGCCAGTTCCATGGGGGGCAAATCCCCCACCCTGAGGAAGAGGCGATACTGCCCTGGGGGAGCGCCGGGCGGGATCTGGAGGAGAAACTGGCCTCTCACCACTTCTTTTTCCTCCCACCGGGAGGTCGGGTAATCAACACCTGCCAGAGGCGCCTCCACCGAAGCCAGCCTGCTTCCCCCCACCAGGCTCAGCTCCACAGTCCAGTCATCCCTGGGCTTGAGGAGAGCTCGCCAGTAGAGGTTCACCCGGACCATATCCCCTGGCCCGATGGGGGCATCCGGAAGGTGCTCAAAACCGAGCTTGAAAAGGTCATAGCCGAGGAGCTCAAAGGGCCCGAAGCGGGCCCTCCGGGGATTGCTTATCCCCAGCGCTTCAACGGGGGGAGGCTGAGAAGGCCTGACAACCTTTACATCACCAAGTTTCAGGTGATCCTGCCCCGCTACAGGCAGGCGTTCTCCTGTTTCGGCATCATAAACGGCCAGGATCAGGGAATACTGGCCTGGCGGTGTTCCGGGTCTGACCATCAGGCCGATGTTGTCAACGATTATATCCCCTGGCTCCCAGGTGGGAGTTGGACGGCGTCCCCCATCCGGTTCAGCATCGTATTGGGAAGCCACAAGGCCGTTTGAGTTCAGAAGCTGCAGGGTAACTTTGTAGCGCTTTGAGGTGGGCCTTTCCGCCTGCCAGGTCAGGATAACGGGCAGGACTCCTCCGCTTTCCACCTCCTGCGCTCCTGTGAGGCAGCCGGTCAGCCAGAAGAGGGCGGGGGAGCCGAAAGCCTTCCCTTCGGTTCCGGCACCCTGTCCCTGAAGCTGGGCCTCGGGGACCACGTAAATGGCGAAGCGGACGTTCCCGCGCCAGCTTTCCCCAGCCTTGAAAGCATGGGAATCAAGCCAATTCTCCACAATCCCTTCGGGGTCGGCTTCTCTCTCCCCCCACAGGATGGCGAAGATCCTTCCAGGGTGGGAGGTTATTATGGCCAGCTCTTCCTCAAGCTTCTTACGTTCGGGAGG
This sequence comes from Anaerolineae bacterium, assembly GCA_034432815.1. GTDB lineage: Bacteria > Chloroflexota > Anaerolineae > SpSt-600 > SpSt-600 > SpSt-600. The sequence continues at coordinate 2,761 of DAOUBN010000323.1, forward strand.
CCTCTCGCGGGGAATGGGCCAGACAGGTAGTTTGCCTTTGTAGTAGTAACTGAAAACATCTATCTGGCCAGGCGCGTTCAGGATTACAGAATCTCCTGGCTTCTCCACCGCCTCTATGTAGCGGGCTATGCCCCGGTAATCGTCCTTAGTGAAGCGGAAGTAGAAATCCCTGAGGGAGGCAGAAAATAGAACAAGAGCAACCGCAAAGGAGAAAGCTCCGGCCAGACGCCACAGTCCTTTCAGGTCAGTGAGGACAAAGGCCAGGAGCAGGCAAAAGGGCGGCGCCGAGACGAGCAAGAATTTCAGGTAAGCCCCCCTGTATAACCCCAGGATCAGCATCATGAGGACCGGAGCTGCAAGCCAGGCCCAGAGGACCGTCACCGTGCGCCAGTTCCTCCTCCAGTGGAGGATTGAACCAGCGAGGGCTATAAGAACCGGGATTGAGGTTAAGGCGACTGGCAACCTGGAGGCAGGTCCGAAGGCCATGGCCTTCAGAGCTTCCCTTATGGCCATTGCGGGCCCATACTCGGCAATGGCCGGCCAGGAAGTGAGCCTTTCCAGGGCAATGGGGATCCAGGGGGCATATATGGCCAAAGCCAGGGCCTGGAGAAGGAGCCAGCGGGCCACATATCCCCTGACCCCTATCCTCCTCCTGAAATTATTGGCCGTGAGGAAGAGGGGGAAAGCCAGGTTCTCCACCGCCAGGATTACGGGGAAGGAATAATGGGAGTAAAGCCCCATAGCTGTGGCCAGGACAAAGATGGCTCCTGCCCCGGGGTTTTCCCTCCTCCACCAACGCAGTGCCCCCCAGAAGGATAGAGCTCCCAGGAAAGCCACCAGCATATACATCCTGGCCTCCTGGGAGTAGTAAACCTGGAAGGGGTGGAATGCGGCCAGGGCCATTCCCGCAAGGGCGACCCTTTCATCCCAGAGGTCTTTCCCCAGGGAATAAACCAGGGCCACCAGCAAAGTCCCGACAAAGGCTGAAAGTGCCCTGAGGGCCCACTCCGAAAGGCCCATGGGGGTAGTCCAGAGCTTCAGGAGCCAGTAATAGAGAGGGGGGTGGATGTCGGCCGCAGCGTGAAGGGCTATGGAGGAAAGATCCCTGAAGGCCATAGCCGCGCTGTTGCCCTCATCGGCCCAGAGGCTCTGCGCTCCGAGCCTGTAAAGTCTGAGGGCAAAAGCCAGGTAGAAAAGCAAAAGCTGGGTTAAGAGGAGCTTGCCTCTGCGGTTTAACCCCATCCCTGCCCCGGTTAAAAGCCTCCTCTTTCTGGTCAATTATAGCACCGAGAAAGGATAAAGCCAAAAGGCAGCCCTCCCCGCGCAGGTTTTTTTACCCCGTTCCCTGCGGCTCGGCCCTGCTTCAGGCCCCCATTCGTGGGAGGGTCTTCAGGAGGCAATAACTCGCCCCCGGTTTTCATTCTTCCGCGGGATGTCCCACCAGGAAAACAAATTACTAATGCCACCAGTCCGCGAGGGGGCCCCTGAACCCTGGCGAACCATCAGCCAACGAGGGTGGGGAACACCCTCCCCTTCTCCATGCACCCCTGTTTTCCCTCTCGGCAGAAAGTTGGCAAATTCCGGCAAGCTGAATATAATAAAAGTGTCCTGGTATGTCAGCCTGTGAAGGGCACCCAGCCAGGCAAAAGGCGGGTGCCCTTCGCTGTTTTATAGCGAATCCAGCACAATCTTACAGGAGGGATGAAATGAGAAGGTCAGCGCTGTTCATTTTGCTGGTCCTGGCTCTTCTTCCTGCCGGTTGCGCCTCTTCATGCCCCCAAAAAGTGATGATTGGCGTAAGGACTGCTAACGACCATTCTCCTTTCTACATCGCGGAAAAACTGGGATTTTACCAGGACGAGGGCATTCAGGCTGATGTGGTGCTCGTGCCATCTAATACGGAGATTATTGAAGGCCTCCAGCGCGGCGAATTCCAGATGGGAGCAGTGCCCGTTGTCACGGCCATAGCCGCCATTGCCAGGGGAGCCCCCCTCCGCATCGTGGCGATGACCGGCCGCGGTAGCGATGGTATACTGGTCCGTGCCGATAGCGGCATAAATTCCATTGCCGATCTCAAGGGCAGAAAGATCGCCACCATCAGGGCTTCTATCCTGGACGTGCTCCTCTTGATGGCCCTTGAAGAGGCCGGCCTTGATCCCGCCAGGGATGTAACGATTGTTTACTTCAACAAGCTGGGGGATATGATAAGCGCCCTGAAGACAGGCCAGGTGGATGCTACCTCCAACACCGAACCCTTTATGACCGAAGCCGAAAGAGCCAGGTGGGGCAAAATCCTGCTCTACTACACCACTTACTGGCGGGATCACCCCTGCTGCGTGGTGCTCGCCCGCACCGATTTCATTAAAAAATGCCCCGACCTGGTGGAGAAAATCCTCAGAGCCCATGTGAGGGCAGTCCGTTATGCTAATGAACACCCCCATCAAACCGCCAAAATCATAGTGGAATACCTCCAGGCCTTTGACCCCGACCTGGTGGAGGAGTCCCTCTCACGGGATAAGATGGTCATCTCATGCGAGATTGAGCCCGGCGAAATAGGTAGAATGGCCGAATTGATGCACCGCTATGGTTTCATTGAGAGGGCCCTTTCGGAGGAGGAACTTCTAAATCTGGAGTTTCTCCGCAAAATCCTGAAGGAGTAAGTTTTATGCCCAGGCGTTTCCCCAGGCGGTTCTTAGTGCCGGCAATCCTGCTGGCGGTTTGGGAATTGCTTCCCCGAATGGGGCTTGTGGATTCCCTTTTGCTCCCCCCTCCAAGCCACATTATTGCGAGGTGCGAGGCATTGTTCACCAGCGGCATCCTGCTTGACCATATATGGGCGAGCCTGTGGCGGGTGCTGGCGGGTTTCGCTTTAGCCTCGGGCATAGCCATCCCTACAGGCATAATCCTTGGCCTGATGCCGGCCCTGGAGGATTATCTGGACATACTGATACATCTACTGCGCCCTCTGGCTCCACCAGCCTGGATACCCCTGGCCATTCTCTGGTTCGGAATAGGCGACAGGCCTGCCATCTTCATCATCTTTGTAGGCACGGTCTTCGCGATGCTCACAGGGGTAACTGCGGCGGCGAGGAACGCAGATAAAAACCTGGTCAAGGCGGGGTTCACCCTGGGGGCTACGCCTCGCCAGGCCATCCTGCATATCGTGCTCCCTTCCCTGGCTCCTGCCATCTTCACCCAGTTGCGCGTGGGTCTGGGGCTTGCCTGGATGTGCGTCATTGCCGCCGAAATGGTGGCGGTGCGCAGGGGTCTTGGCTTTATGATGATAGAAGCCCGCAATCTCTTCCGCACAGAAGACATAATCCTGGGGATGGCGATTGTGGGCTTTCTGGGAGCGGGGCTGGACGCTCTCCTGAAGGCGCTGGAGCGCAGGGCCCTTCGCTGGAGAACAGGCCTGAGGGCGTATGAGCTTTTTGGAAATCATTGACGTTCACAAGACCTTCCGGAGCAATAAAGGTGAGGTCCAGGCCCTGGCCGGGGTGACCTTTTCGGTGGAAAGGGGAGAGTTCATGGTCATTGTAGGGCCGTCAGGCTGCGGCAAGACCACCCTCCTCCAGATAGTGGCCGGCCTGGAAGAGCCCACCCGCGGCGAGGTGCGCCTGGCGGGAAAGAAGATAAGCGGCTGGGGAAGCGAGCGCACGATGATCTTCCAGGACTACACTCTGTTCCCCTGGCTGACAGTGAGGGGCAATGTGGAGTTCGGGTTGAAGCTTGCCGGTATACCTCAGTCGGAGCGCGCCCGGATTGCCCTGGACCTCATCCGCAGGGTGGGTCTTGAGGGCTTTGAGGATCACTACCCTGGGGAGCTCTCCGGCGGGATGCAGCAGAGGGTAGCCATCGCCAGAGCCCTCGCCGTGGATCCGGCGGTGCTTCTGATGGACGAGCCATTCGCCTCGGTGGATGCCATAACCCGGGGAAAGCTCCAGGCGGAGCTCGTGCGCCTGTGGAGTGAGTCAGGCAAGACGGTCCTTTTCGTGACTCACAGTCTCAGGGAAGCCCTCCTCCTGGCCGATCGCATCGTCGTGCTCACCCCACGGCCAGGCCGTGTGAAAGCTGTATACCGTGTAGATGTCCCCCGCCCGCGCACCCGCTACTTGGAGGAGCTGGTGCGCCTTGAGGCCCGCTTGGAGGCGGAGTTGATGAGTGATTCTGGTTGAAGTTGTTTCTCTGGGGGCATATCCCCCAAGCCCCCCTGGCATGAGGGCTCCGCCCCCCTCCACCCCCTGGTTTTACCCACCCTCGTTTGCTGGGGGTTTGCCGGGGTTCAGGGGCCCCCTCGTGGGCAGGTTACAGGAGTTACCTCTCGCCCCTTGTTTTACCCCTTTGAGAAAGGGGAGGGAAGGGCGGGGGGACACCCCCCGCAGCCCCCCGGCATGGGGGCTTCGCCCCCCTGCACCCCCTGATTTTCTGGGGGGACATCCCCCAGACCCCCCTGCATCTCCGGTTTTTCCGGAGGGGCACCTCCATAGGAGAAAGAACAGAGGGTGCAGGGGGAAGTGGGGAGGTGTCCCCCCACCAAAACAAAAACTGGGGGCGAGTTGCCATCCCCTGAAACCCGCCCGCGAGTGGGAGCCTGAAGCCATGTTGAGCCGCAGGCAACGGGGGTGGGAAAACGGGAGGACACCTCCGCAGCCTCCGACCTGGCAGGGGAAGGAGTCAGCTTGCTCCAAGGCCAGCGAGCACTTCTTCCACCAGGGTTCCATCCCTGAGCAACCCGTGCACTTTAAGGATGTGGGGATGGAGAGGCTCGTCCCGGGCAATGAAAGGAACTCTGCTCCGGATCAGCTCGTAGGCAATGGCAGTCCCACGGCCCATCCTGGCCCCACCCCCGAGCTCCTTCCTCCTGAAGTCAATGGCCTGAGCGGCAGCCATCAACTCAATAGCCACTATCATCTCCACGTTCTCCACAACCCTCAGAGCCTTGTCAGCCGCCAGAGCTCCCATGCTCACGTGGTCCTCCATGTTTGCCGAAGTGGGGATATTGTCCACCGAGGCTGGATGGGAGAGGACTTTGTTTTCGGAAGCCAGGGCTGCAGCCGTGTATTGCAGGAGCATGAAGCCGGAATGAAGGCCACCCTCTTCGGTGAGGAAGGGGGGCAGAAGGCCTCCGCTGGCCTTCTCATCCAGAAGCCTGGCGATCCTGCGCTCCGAAATGTTGCCCAGGTCGGCCAGGGCGATGGCCAGGTAATCCATGGCCAGGGCCAGGGGTTCCCCGTGAAAATTCCCTCCCGACAGGCAGAGGAAATCGCCGTCCGGAAATATGAGAGGATTATCGGTGGCGGAGTTGATCTCCAGCTCCACAAGGCCCTTCACATACTTAACGACCCCCCTGACAGCCCCGTGAACCTGGGGGATGCAGCGCAGGGAGTAGGGATCATGAACGTAGGGGGATTGAAAGGGACGGACGAAATCGCTCCCCTCCAGCAGGGCTGAAATGAAAGCGGCGCATTCAATCTGGGAAGGGTAAGGGCGAGCTCTGTGGATGGAAGGGTTGAAGGCTTTGAGAGTGCCCCAGAGAGCCTCCAGGGACATCGCCCCCGCCACATCGGCCGCCAGGACGAGGTTCCAGGCCCGGTGGACGGCAAGGGAGGCGAGGGCCGAGATGAAGGAAGTGCCATTGGTGAGGGCAAGCCCCTCCTTGGCCTCAAGGGCTATGGGGGATAGACCGGCGCGCCTCAGGGCTTCGGCGCCGGGGAGCCTTTCCCCCCTGTATAGAGCTTCCCCTTCCCCTATCATCACCAGGGCCATGTGGGCTAAAGGGGCCAGGTCGCCGCTTGCCCCCACGGAGCCCTTCCTCGGGACAAGAGGGTGAACCCCGGCGTTCAGCATCCTTATGAGCAATTCCGCCACCTCCGGCCGGACCCCGGAGTGCCCCCTGGCGAAGGAGTTGGCCCTTATGAGCATCATCGCTCTCGTTTCCGGGACCGAGAGGAAATCCCCAACCCCGGCCGAATGGCTCAGGACGAGGTTGCGCTGCAGTTCCCTCACCCTGGAAAGCTCAATGACCCTGTCCCTGAAGTAACCGAAGCCCGTGGTGACTCCGTAGACCACTTCCCCCCTCTTCACCAGTTCCTCCACCACCTCCCGGCTGCGGCGCATCCTCTCCACAGCTTCAGGGGAAAACCTCACAAAGCAGCCTTCCGGCCCCCTGCAGGCCACTTCCACCACCTTTTCCACGGTCAAATGCTCACCATCCAGCTCAATTTCCCTCATGGCCACCTCCCGAAAGCCCTCTTGAGCATTTCAAACTCCTCCAGAGTGAGGCCTTTTTCCCCGATGGTTATCTCCTTGGCGTTGCCGTGGAAATCGGAGCCGCCCGTCTTCAGGAAGCCGAGCCTCCCGGCCCAGGAGGAGTAGCCTGAGATGAGCATTTCCACAAATTCAGGCGATGCCCCTTTGTATGGGCGGTTTTTATCGTAGGTGTAGGAGACCTCCAGGCCCGCTATCCCCTGCTCTTTCATCGCCAGGAGCCAGCTCTCGGCCTCATCGGGATGCACGTATATGGCGGGGTGGGCCAGGACGGCAATTCCGCCGGCTTTGCGGATGGCATCGGCGGCTTCTTTTACCGAAGGGTAAAACTCGCGGCGCACGTAAGCTTTGCCCCTGCGGGAGAGGAATTCGTCAAAGATCTGCTGGATGCTCTGGAAGCGCTCGGGATTGCGCTCCAGGAGGACCTGGGCTATGTGGAGTCTCCCCGGAACCCCTCTGACCCGGGCGAAGACTTCTTCCGCATCTATTTTCAGGCCGAATTCCTGCAGGAGCTTTATCTGGCGCAATTTCTGCTCCACCCTGGCCTTCACCGCCGCTTTCAGGAGAGAAACGAGCTCCTCATCCCGGTGGTTGATGAAATACCCTAAGATGTGGAGCCTGCGCTTCTCGCCCCCCTCCTCTTCTGCGCTTATCTCCACCCCCGGCACCACTTCAACCCCCAGGGCCTTCCCTTCCTCCAGCGCCTCTTCTACCCCTTCAATGTTGTCGTGGTCCGTTATGCCCAGGGCGACTATCCCCAGCGCCTTTGCTTCCCTGACCACTTCCCCAGGCCTCAGATCGCCATCGGAAAAAGAAGTGTGTACGTGCAGGTCCACAGGGTAAGGCTTCACAGTTCCACCTCCAGGAAATCGTTCGCCAGGAGGATCTCCCCCTTGAAGTGCTGGGAAGCCTCCTCGTAAACCCTTTCCATCTCCATCGTGGGCCAGAAATGGATGAGTATGAGCTTCTTAACCCCGCAACTTTCGGCCAGCTGGGCGGCCTGGGCCGGGGTTGTGTGCCCCTGGGAAGGCTTTGAGACCGAGCACTCGTGCACCAGGATGTCGGCATCTCTGGCAAGGGCTGCAAGCTCCGGGCACGGCCCTGTGTCCGAGGAGTAGACGAAAGAGGAAGAGCCGAGCTTTGAGTTTATCCTCAGGGCAAGGGTCGGTACAACATGGCGCACGGGCGTGGTGATCAGGGTGAAGTCTTCCGCTTCAATGACCGTGTAGTTTTTCTCTTCCGGGATTTTGAAGAAGCGCAGGAACTCCGCCCTGAGGCTGAGGGCGTTGAGCATGGCAGCGGCCGCCCGGAGGGTGGGGAAATTGGCGTAAACGGCCAGGGTTGCAGTCCTGCGGGCCATTATGAGGTGGTGAACCAGGGAGGGGAAGCCATAGATGTGGTCGGGGTGCTGGTGGGTGAGGAACACTGCGAAGAGCCTGCCGGGGTCAAGGCCCGCCATGAGCAATTGCCGATACGGGTTGGAGGCGCAATCTATGAGGAGCAAGCCCGAAGGGGTATCAAAGACCAGGGAGGTGTTATCCCTCTCCTTGGAGGACAGGGAAGCTGCCGTGCCCAGCACAATTACTCTCTGAGAACCCATGCCTTTTTCATCCAGCTGTTGTTCCGCCGATTATGGGGATTTCCCGGCCGCACTCCGGGCAGCGGCCGTCCTTCAGCCTGAAGGAAGTCACGGCAAGGCCGAACCTCCCGATGAGGAGGGAGCCGCATCCGGGGCACCAGGTGTTCTCGCCCGGGTGGCCCGGAACGTTCCCGATGTAGACGAACTGGAGCCCCTCCTCCATGCCTATCCGGCGAGCCCTCTCCAGGGTCCTCACGGGTGTTGGAGGGGCGTGGAACCGGTAAGCAGGGTAGTATGCAGTAACATGCCAGGGCGTCTCCGGCCCCAGTTCCCGGCAGATCCTGGAAGCGATGGCCCGCAGGGTTTCCTCGTCATCGTTTACGGAGGGGATGACAAGGGTGGTGATCTCCAGGTGGATGCCCAAGCTTCTGGCCAGGCGGCAGTTCCTCCAGACTTTTTCCACATCGGCCCCGCAGAATTTCTCAACGGCCTCCCTGCCCCCTTTCACATCCACGTTCATGGCATCAAGGCCTGCATCCTTCAGGAGCCTGAGGGCTTCCTCCGTCATGTAGCCATTGGTCACGAAAGTGTTGTAAAGGCCCCTCTCCCGGGCCAGCCTGAAAACCTCCAGCGACCATTCCAGCGATAAGGTTGGCTCATTGAAGCTTATGGATGTTCCCTGACAGCGGCGCCGGATTGTCTCCTGGACGAAGCTCTCGGGCGAAAAGAAGCGGGAACGCAGCGGATCCGGCGGAGACTTGGAAATTTCCCAGTTCTGGCACCAGGGGCAGGCGAAGTTGCACCCGAAGCTTCCAGCAGTCAGGGCCACGCTTCCGGGGTAAAAGTGGTAGAGGGGTTTCTTCTCAATAGGGTTGGCTGAAAGGGAGGAGACCATGCCATAAGTCAGGGTGTAAAGGGAGCCCCCGCGGTTCTCCCTCGTTCCGCACCACCCTCTCTGGCCTTCCCCTAAGAGGCAGCGCCTCTCGCAGGTAAGGCACCGGATCTTATCCCCCGCTTTTTCCTGCAGGATGGCTTCTTTCTCCACCCCCTCCTCCCGCGGGGTAAGTATAATTTGGGCCAGGCGGGCTGTCAACCCCGGCGAACAGTGCTTCTCAATCCGGGGTAGAGGAAGCAAAGCACCCATGCAGGGCTGCAGGGAACGTCCCCCGCCTTTTTCCCACCCCCGTTTGCTCCGGCCCAGCCTGGCTTCAGGGGCCCCCTCGTGGATGGGCTTCAGGAGGTGCCACCTCGTCCCCCAGTTTTGTTTTCGTGGGGGGGACACCCCCCACTTCCCCCCGTCAGGGGGACTGGGTCCCCCTGCACCCCCTGTTTTTCTCCTTCGTGGGGTGGAAGGGGCTTCGCCCCCTGCCGGGGGGCATGGGGGGTGTCCCCCAGAAAATCAGGGGTGCAGGGGGGCGAAGCCCCCATGCCGGGGGGTTGCGGGGGATGTCCCCCCGCCCTTTCCCAAAGGGGTAAATCAAGGGGCGAGAAGGCAACTCCTGCAACCCGGCCACGAGGGGGACCCTGAACCCTGGCGAACCCTGAGCAAACGAGGGTGGGGAAAGAGGGG
>DAOUBN010000324.1:0-3885 GCA_034432815.1 Anaerolineae bacterium
TCAGCGTCCAGGACTCCTTCGCGGCGTGGAAGATTTTGGCCATCGGGATGATGGCGTGCTCGCCGACGACCGGCACGTAGAGGACGCGCGCGGGCTCATCCACCGGGATCCGCAGGTCGGGGACGCCCCACTCTTCCCGGATCCGCCCCTCCAGTTCCCGGATCTGGCCCACGTAGAACTCCTTGAGGGCGTCTATGATCTCCCCTTTGCTAACCTCGGCGTTGCCGATCTCGGCGACCATCTCCATCCCCATTCCCTCCTGGAGCAGGGCGTAGCGGGCGGTGCTGACCAGGAGCCCGGTGTCCAGGTGGAAGGGGCAGATCAGAGTGCAGCGCCGGCAGCCGGTGCAATCCCAGAGGGCCCGCCGGAGTTCCTCCACCATCCGCTCATCCGGCCGACGGTTCTCCCGATACCAGTCCAGCAGCGGATTGCCCCTCGGCTGAAGGAGCTTCTTCACCAGCAGCGCCCGGTAGGCGGGGATATGAGCCAGGTCTCGGGAAGTCACGTAGAAATGGCAGGCATCCGCGCAGAGCCCGCAGCGGATGCAGATGTCCATGTAATACTGAAGCGGACGACTGATGCGCTGGCGCATCGTCTCGGTGAATTTCTCCAGCATGGCTCCTCTCCTAACTGTAGGCTACCATCTTGGCCAGCGGATAGCCGACCATATGGGAGAATTTGCTGAAGGGGAAGTAGACCATCAGCAGCTGAACAAAGGCGAAATGCCAGATGAACGCAGAACCGGCGCTCTGGGGGATGGGTTGCCAGTGGAAAGTGGCCAGGCCGAGGAAGAAGCGGGTCAGTTCCCCATAGTCCAGCCTGTGGAGGAGATGGATGTGGAGACCGGTGACGGCGATGCCGATAAGGAGCAGAAGGGCCAGATAGTCCTGAGGTACCGAGAGGAGTTTACGGCGGCCGCCCAGACGTTCCCCCAGCGCGTAGGTCAGAAGGGCCAGGAACAGGATTCCCATCAGTGTGCCGAACGCGATCCAGAGCACCGTGCCCTCCACCAGGGGGATGGAGACGAAGACGGGCACGTGGTGCAGCAGGACCAGAAAGAGAGCCGCATGCAGCGCCAGGCCGGCAGTGATGGGGAGGGCGGAGCCGCTGACCTTGATGGCGTTGAACACCATTTTCAGGGTAACAGTTTCTATCAGCATCTCCATAAAGGCGCCCCAGCGGCGGTGGGGACGGGGATACAGGGAGAGGTGGGCCGCCACGGGCTTTCTCTGATACCACCGGTAGAGCCGGTATGCCATTCCGCCGACAAAGACGGCGACGGCGATGTAGGGGGTGATGTAATAGAACAGAAAGGCCAGGGTTGCCATCGGCACCTCCTGTTTGTAGCGCAAGATAAATCTTGCGCTATCGCAAAATGAATTTTGCGTTACTTTGTCCGGCGGATGTAGAACTTGAAGACGCCCTCGCCTTTCTCCATGCCCAGCAGTTCGTTCCCGGTGCTCTTGCACCAGGCCTGGATGTCGGCCACGGAGCCGGGGTCGGTCGCCAGGACTTCCAGGACGCCGCCCACGGAGACGTTCTTTATCTCCTGGCTGGTCTTGACCACCGGCATGGGACACTTCAGCCCACGAGCATCAAGGGTCCTTTCAGGAGTGAACTCAGCCATTTCTCCACCTCCAGTAGCGCAGATTTAGATGAACAGCGTAAGGTGAGATTTGTTCGCTTCGGCGATGAAGGTGGCAGCTCCCACCACATCGCTCACTTCGTCAATGAGGTCCTCCCGGCGGATGCCCATGACGTCCATGCTCATCTGGCAGGCCAGGAGTTTGACGCCCATGTCAATGGCCATCTGGCGCAGTTCAGGCAGGGAGGGAACGTTGTGCTGTTTCATCATCTTCTTGAACATCCAGCGGCCCAGGCCGCCCATGTTGAGCTTGCTGGGGCCTATGCTGTTGATGTCCTTGAGGAAGAAACTGAGCATGCGCTGGAAGAAGGTTTTGCCGGTGGGGACTTTCTTCTTGATGGCCTGGAGACCCCAGAAGGTGAAGAACATGGTGGTCTCAATGCCGCTGGCGGCGGCGGTGGTGCGGATGCTGACAGCCGCCATTACCTTGTCCATGTCGCCGCTGAAGACGACGATTGAGGCCTTCTTAGCTTCATGCTCGTGCTCGCTCATTTCCACTCCTCCTCATTGAAGGATTCATGTATTTAGATGGCTTAATGATACCACCAGGCTGGGAAAAATGCAAGGCCTATCCTGAACTTGCTTGCCAGGGGCTTGCCCTGGTTCAGGATTCTGTTCCTGGACAAGTTGTGGGAGCTTGTCCAGAAGTTGCCCCTTCCGGAAAGAGGAGACAGGGAAACGCCCCCCAGACTTCCGGCATGGGAGCTTGCCTTCCTGCACCCCTGATTTTTCCCCACCCTCGCTGGCTTGGGGTTCGCCCGCGTTCAGGATCCCCCTCGCGGCCGGTTTGCAGGAGTTCCCTTCTCGCCCCTTTGATTACACCCCCCGGGATGGGGCAAGGCCCCCTCCACCCCCTACGGAAGGGAAAGCAGGGGGACGGAGTCTCCCTGACGGGGGAAGATGAGGCCCGCACCCGCAAAGGCAGCCATCCGGGCCAGAAAGTCCCGGCGGGACAGAAGAAATTTTTGCTCCCGCATTTAGCCCCCTCTGCATTCAAGCCGATTCTGGTCTGGGGTTCAGGCCCTCTGCCATTTCCCGGAGCAGAACCAGCACCCGCTCATCCCCAGCGGCTCCCTCCGCCCGTGAGGCGCCGAACTTCTTCCACCAGATCCAGGCTTGGCTTTCGGCAGGGGCCAGGTCCTGCAGGGAGGCCGCGATCTTGGCCGCCAGCTCGCTGACCAGCCGGTCCAGCCGGGCCGCGGCGCGGAAGTTCTCCTCGGCCTTCCGGAGGGCTTCGGCAAGTTCCCGCTGTCGTTCTCTCTTCTTCAGGAGCCTTGCGGTCTCCTCCACGGCGGCTCTGGCGGAGCCCGTGCCGGGGATTCCCAGGTCGCCCAGAACTTCCATCACCAGGGAAATGATTTTCTGCCCAGGCTCAACTTTCCTGGCTCCCAAAAAGCCCTCCTTTCGCCGTCTCAAGCCTTTCCTTCAACCGGCCGCCCAGGCGGCAATCCGGATCAGAGTTCCTGGAACAGGCTGGCCTGCTGGGTGAGCCTGTCCCGCAGTATTTCCCGCAGGAGATCCAGAGCCTGGATGACCCGCCTGTCGGCCAGGACATAGTAAATGGTGGGGCCTTCCTGCCTGGCAGCGACCAGCCCGCGCTCACGGAGGACCTTCAGGTGGTGGGATACGGTGGGCTGGGGGAGGCCAAGGGTTTCCACCAGGTCAGTTACCCTGCGGGGGCCATCGGCGAGGGCATAAAGGATGAGGATGCGCTTGGGGTCTGCCAGGCCCTGGCAGATCTGGGCGTGCAGGAGGACAATCTCTCGCTGGAGTTCATCTGTAATGGCCATGGGAAACAACCTCTGGCTTTAAATATACATGCGCTTCCGATAAAAAGCAAGCTCTGTTGAGGGAAAAAGGGCGGGGGGGCACCCTCGCGGTCCCCTGCACCCCCTGCATCCCCTGGGATGGGGCAAAGCCCCTCCACCCTATGAAAGAAAAACAGGGGGTGCAGGGGACGGAGTCCCCCTGACGGGGGGAAGTGGGGGTGCCCCCCATCCAATTTTTTTCCCACCCTCGTTTGCCGGGGGCTCGCCCGCGTTCAGGGGCCCCCTCGTGGCCAGGTTGCAGGAGTTTCCCGCTCGCCCCTTGATTTGTTTTCCTGGGGGACACCCCCAGATCCCCCGGCATGGGGGCTTCGCCCCCCTGCACCCCCCGATTGAAAAATGGGGGTGGAGGAGGCCATGCCCCTTCCCAGGGGGGTCGGGGGATGTGCCCCCGAAAGAACAAAAACAGGGGGC